>CALBTA010000156.1 GCA_937967755.1 uncultured Planctomycetaceae bacterium
CTGCCTTGCGGTGGTCAATGTTGCGGTGGGGTGCGCGCCAATCGGCCCGTAGAACCAACCCCACGCATGCAGCGGATAAGTCAGCACGCGCATTGAACCAACACCCGTTCGTTCGCGAATTACCGTCAGCGGCACGATCCCAACCGGCTTGCCGCCGCTGCTGACCATCAACACGCGCAGCCGTTGGCCTTCGCCAAAATGCCGCCAATAACATTGCAGCCAGTCGAGCGTTTGGAAGAACGAGCCGCCGCGAGTTTCGCCGTGCAGGGCGTTCCATGTCAGGCGGTAATCTTCGAGTTGCTCGATGTCGTTGACTTCAATCACTTGGGTCATCAAATTCTCCGGCTTGCCATGCAGATCGGTTTGAGGGTTGCCCTTGGTCATTGCAATCGATGTTCCAATCGCCTGGGATTCGCCGCTTCGCACCGCGTAACCTCTTCCACGGCAACGAGTTACCCGCCCTCGCCCGATGCCTAGCCGAGCCCCGATGTTGCCGAAATGAAACGAAGTCGGCGATCGATGTTGAACGAAGGCAACATAGGGAAGTCGCCGCCTACGCGTTAAACTTACCTCGCGAAACCTTCGTCCGGCGTGCGGTGTTTAGTGGTCAGCGGAAGTTGGAACGATGTTTGTAGTAGTCCCGGTAGGGACGGCATCGATTAGCCTGGGACGTGAGTCCCAGGAAGAAGACAACGCAATGTTGCCGCAAGCCCCGGCAGGGGCGACATCACAATAGCCTCATCCATTTCGCCGCTGGGCGGATACAAAGTGATTGTTGGTCTCCCAATAGGAATTCATCATGCCGCTACCGTGGATACGAAGCGCTTGGAAACATTTCGCAGTGGTTTTGGTCGTCGCATCGGTTTGCGGGAGTCTTGAATCGGCAGAGTCCAGGTCGAATGAGACGGCCCAGCGGATCGATCAACTGCTTCAAGAAGAACACGCCATCGATCAGGCCGATCCGTCGCCGCGTTGCGACGATGAGACATTTCTCCGCCGCGTCAGCCTCGACATCACCGGTCAACTTCCTACGCCGGGAAAGGTCACGTCGTTTGTTCTCGATCCTGACGAGGCGAAGCGCGAAAAGGTTGTGCAGCGCTTGCTCGACGAGAAAGAGTTCGGCCGCAACTGGGGGCGCTACTGGCGCGACGTGGTGATGTACCGCCGCAATGACGACCGCGGGTTGATCGGCGCGGCGTCGCTTGAGCGCCATCTGACCGAGCAACTGAACAAGAACACCCCCTGGGACGAAGTCGCCACCGGCTTCATCACCGCCAAGGGCGACGTGCGCGAGGACGGGGCGACCGGGATGATCATGGCCCAAGTTGGCCGGCCGGAAGATACCGCGGCTGAAATTTCCCGCATCTTCCTGGGCGTGCAAATTCAATGTGCGCAGTGCCACGACCACCCGACCGACCGTTGGAGCCGCGAGCAGTTTCACGAATTGGCGGCGTTCTTCCCGCGTGTCGCTGTCCGCCCTCGGAACAACGACGGCCCGCGTTCGTTCGCCGTGGTGGCAGACGACGGGCCGATGATTCGCCGCCGGCCCAATGGCAATAATCGTTTCCGCGGCACGCCTGAACACTACATGCCCGACCTCGAAGACCCGCAGGCCCGCGGAACAAGAATGCAGCCCATCTTCTTCTTAACCGACCAAGAAGTTGACTACGGGACGGCGGATGCGAAGCGGCGAGCCGCGTTGGCCGGAATGATCACCGCGAAGGACAACCCGTGGTTCGCCAAGGCGTTTGTCAATCGGATTTGGGCGGAACTGGTCGGCGAAGGTTTTTACCCCCACGTCGACGACCTTGGCCCCGACCGCGACGCCACCTCGCCGAAGACGATCGACTACCTCGCTGAGCAGTTCGCGGCCAGCGGTTACGACGTGAAGCAGTTGTACCGAACGATCACTTCGACCGATGCCTACCAGCGGCAGTCACAGCCTCGCCGGAGTTTCAAGGAAACGCCGTTTGCCGCGAATTGCTCGCAGCGATTGCGAAGCGATCAGCTTTTCAACGCCTTGGTTCACGCGCTGGGGATTCCCGACTCGCCAGCCCGGCAAGCCGACGGGCCTTACGGACCGCGCGGCGGCAACGCCGAACTGCGCAGAGTGTTTGGCCAAACGTTCAGTTACGACCCCAGCGACCCGCGCGACGAAGTCGACGGTTCGATCCCGCAGGCGCTGGCCCTGATGAATTCGCCGCAATTGAATCAGCTAATCAGTGCCAGCCCGTTCACCACGCTGGGGCGATTGCTGCGGAGCACGCCCGACAACGAAGACGTGGTGGTCGAGCTATACCTTCGCTGCCTCGCCCGGCAGCCGAGCGAGGCCGAACTGACCCACTGCCTGCAATACGTCAAGAGTACCGGCGACCGCGACGAAGCGTTCGAAGACATGCTCTGGGCGTTGATTAACTCGACGGAATTCTTGTATCGAAAGTAGCCGCGAAAGAGCAGGTCGGGTTTGTTACCCGACCAGAACTATGTTTCAGCCGTAACCAATTGTTAGAGCGCCAAACCGCTGCCACAGACGGGTTACAAACCCGTCCTACGGAGAAAGTTCCATGACCCAACACCTCCAAACCAACATCTCCATCTCGCGTCGCGGCAGGCTTCACCGCCGTGATGTGCTGCGAACGATCTCGGCCGGCGCGATCGCCAGCGGGGGGCTCGGTTGGGCGGATCGCACCATTCTTCAGGCCGCCGAATTGCGCCGCCGCGGCATGGCTTGCATTTTGCTGTGGATGCAAGGCGGGCCCAGCCAGTTCGATACCTTTAGCCCTAAAATCGGCGATACCGGCGGTGACATCAAGGCCATCGATACCAACGTTTCCGGCATCAAGATCGCCGCGAACCTTCCCGAAACCGCGAAGGTGATGGACGACATCTGCCTGATCCGTTCGATGACCGGCAACGAAGGCAGCCACCCGCGGGCCAGCTTCCACCTGCACACCGGCTACATCCCCAACCCCAGCGTGAAGCACCCGACATTCGGCAGCGTTGTCGCCAAGGCCATCGGAGACGCGCAGCACGACTTGCCGTCGTTCGTCCGCATCGGCAACCGCGGGCGCGGCGCGACTGGCTCCGGCTTCCTCGGCGTTGACTATGCCGCGTTCGCATTAAATTCCGCCCGCAACACGCCGGCCAACACGAAGCCAACAACAAGTGACGCCCGTTACACCCGGCGGCTCGGTTTTCTCGAAGGGCTGGAAACTGATTTTGCTGAAAGCGGCGGCGAGCAAGTCGTTGCCGATCACCGCAAGCTGTACAACAAAGCGTCGAAGATGATCCGCAGCCCGCACATGGAAGCGTTCGACATCACCCGAGAAGACCGCAAGACGCGCGACGTTTACGGTGACGGCGAGTTCGCCGCCGGCTGCCTGATGGCGCGCCGCCTGGTCGAAACGGGCGTTACCTTCGTCGAAGTCGGCCTGGGCAACTGGGATACGCACCAAGACAACAACGATCGGACGAAGCAACTTTGTGGCCAGCTCGATCGCCCCTACGCCCAACTGCTGCGCGATCTGAAGGAGCGCGGCCTGTTGGACAACACGCTGGTCATTTGGATGGGCGAGTTCGGCCGCACCCCGCGGATCAACGCCCGCGGCGGCCGCGACCATTACCCGCGTGCGTTCGACGTTGCCCTCGCCGGCGGCGGGGTGCAGGGCGGGCAAGTGATCGGCCGCACCGACCCGACCGGGGCCCGCGTCACCGACCGCCCGGTCGAAGTCGCCGACCTGTTCCGCACGTTCTGCCACAGCCTGAAGATCGACGCCGACGACGAAAACATGAGCGCCATCGGCCGCCCCATCCCAATCGTCGAAGGGGGCAGTGCCGTGAAGGAAGTGTTTGGTTAACTCACCATCGTAGCGGCAAGCTGCCAGCTTGCCTGCTTTCAATGGTCAGCATGACGCTTGGTTGCAAGCAGCCTTCCCGCGAGGCGACAATGGGATTTGGAAGTTCCCTGTTCGCCAGCTTTAGTCGCCTCGCACCACTGCCATGCAACTGCTCACCACTACCCGAATTGCTCTGCGGGCTTTGCGGAAGAATAAGATGCGGTCGAGCTTGACCGTGTTGGGGGTGGTGATTGGCATCGCCGCGGTGACGACGATGGTTTCGATCGGGCAAAGCGCGGGCGAGTTGGTGCAAGGGCAATTCGAAGCCCTCGGCACGAACGTGATCATCATTTTCCCCAACTATGAAAAGCGGGGCGGAGTGCGCAGCGGGCAAACGAAGACCTTGACCGCGGCCGACAGCGACGCCATTGAACGGCAATGCGATTCAGTCGTCGCCTCGTCGCCGATAGTAGGGGCGGGCGGGCAAGTGGTTTACGGCAACGCCAACTGGAGCCCCAACGAAACGCTGGGCGTCGGGCCAAGCTACCTGACTGTGAGGAATTGGACGTTGCGGCACGGCGGATTTTTTTCCGAGCGCGACGTAATTTCCGCCAACAAGGTATGCGTGATCGGACATACACTGGTCGAGAAGCTGTTTCAAACGACCAACCCCATCGGCGCGACCGTGCGGGTCAACAATATCCCGCTGCAAGTGATCGGCGTGCTGGACCTAAAAGGGGCCAACCTCGTCGGGCAAGATCAGGACAACATCATTTTGATCCCGCACACCACGGTGCGCAAGCGGCTGCAAGGTTCCAACTTCGACAACGTGCACGCCATTATGGCCTCGGCCCGCAGCACATCGCGGATGGCCGAAGCCGAGAGCGAAATTTTTCAGCTCCTCGCCGAACGGCACCGCATTGCACCCGGGGCGGAGCCTGATTTCGAAGTGCAAAACACCACCGAGATCGCCAACGTGCTGGGTATCATCACCGGCACGATGACCGCGCTGCTGGCTTCCATTGCGGGAATTTCGCTCCTAGTCGGCGGGGTGGGCATCATGAACATCATGCTGGTCTCAGTGACCGAACGGACGCGCGAGATCGGCATTCGCATGGCGGTTGGGGCGCGCGGCAGCGACATCCTGAAGCAGTTCCTTATCGAGTCAGTGATTCTTTCCTGCCTGGGTGGGCTGGTCGGTTTGTTGCTGGGAATCGGCGCGTCGGTCGGCATCACCATGGCGATCAACTCAATGTCTTCCGGTAGTGAGTGGCCGATCGTCGTTTCGATTCCCGCGGCCATCGTCGCCATCGCTTTCGCCGCCGGGGTCGGCATCTTCTTCGGCTTCTACCCCGCCTGGCGCGCGAGCCGATTGGACCCGATCGAAGCGCTGAGGTATGAGTGATCGGTTGCGGAGCTGCTTGGATTGAACTCGATAAAACTGAGGGAGAGGGGGTGGGCCAAACTGTATGAAGTTGACCATCGTCCAAGGCGACTTGCTTGAACAAGATGTGGATGTGATTGTGAACGCGTGGAACCGCAACATCATTCCTTGGTGGCTGCTCTTGCCGCAAGGCGTTTCCGGGGCGATTAAGCGGCGGGCCGGCTACGCTCCCTTTCGCGAGTTGGGCAATCTCGGCCCGATCCCGCTGGGCGGCGCGGTCATCACCGGTGCGGGAAACTTACCGCATAGAGCCATCATTCATGTCGCCGGCATCAGCATGTGGTGGCGGTCTTCTGAAGAGTCGATCCGCAAATCCGCTCGCAGCGCCATCCACTTAGCCAGCGAACAAGGATTTCGATCCATCGCCTTTCCTCTGATCGGTGCGGGAACGGGCGGTGGTTCGCCCGTACGCGTGCAGGAAATCATGGAACAAGAGCTTGCCGATTGTGACTTCGATGGTGATGTGCGGATTGTCGTATTTGAGCGCTGCTGACGCAAACGATCCTATTCGCTACATTTTCTCGAAATCCAAGTATCCACTGTTCAAGATTCGCCTGGATCGCGCTTCCTAATGCCAACTCTGCCACCCCAATGCCGCATCATCCAAATCCTCGCCTTTCGAGGAGATCGGGGCCGCGCTCACCGCAAGACGTTGGAGGCACAGATGGATGAAGAAGACAACAATCAGGGTGCTGGCCCGTCTAATTCCGACGTACTCTTGTGGGCCGCCACGCTGGCATCTCCCTGGACGTTGGCCAGATTGTCTATGGATTCAATCCTGCCAAAGGCGCGTTCACCACGCGGAATCTGCTCAACCACCTGAAAAGACACCTCGCCGTGCCCAGCGAAGTGCGAGACGACACGCAAGTTTTCAAAGATGCGAGCCTAATTGGCCTGCAAGTCGAGGAGATTGAAATTCTCGTGCCGCAGGCGTTCTACGATCATGTCGAAATCTCACTTGCCGCCGAGTTGAAATCGAGCAATTATACTTATGGATACCCCGATGGTGACGGCGACTGCAACTGTGCTACTTGGATTGAGCGATTGGGCGTGCCGCTGTTTTCAGGGCAGATGGACGAGCTGATGATGACATTGGATTTTTCGATGACGCAGCACTCCTTGCAAAAGCGCCGATTCGGGCTCTGTACTCCGTAACTGACGGGATGGACGATGGCAAACCTTTTCGACGATCCGATGTTCCTTGCCGAGCAGCAACTCGGACGGCTGGCGATTCAGTTTCGGCGCTGCCGGGACGACCAGCAGCGGCAAGAAATCGTGCAACGGTACGAACGGGCCGTTCAGGATTTAATTGAGACGGGCTCGTGGCGGCGCGTGCCGCCACCGGAAAATCAGCTACCCGATGAACTCATGCCCCGAAATTACTTCGAATATTGGGACGGTGACGAAGTCGAGTAAAACCGACTGAATCGGACGACACTACGTCTGTAGCCGTGGCACGCTTCTGATCGTCAGGGACTGCCGATCTACTATTCGTTGAGTTGGCCTTTGATGGTTCGCTGGGTGGTTTCCCAGACGGCTTCGAGGTGCTCGATGTATTGCTCGGGCGAGAGTAGTTCGGTTTCATCGGCTTCCATGGCGAAGAGCCAGCCGGCGGTGTATTTGTCGGTGTTGATGGCCGACGGGTCGCCGAGCAGTTCTTCGTTGATGGTCGTCAGCGTCCCGGCGAGCGGGGCGAACAGGTCGCTTTCGGCCTTGCTGCTTTCAATGAAGCCGATTTTTTGCTGGGCCTTCAGCGGCGTGGGCGCTTCGATGTCCCACTCCAGAAAGTAAACATCTTGCAGCAGCCGCACCGCGTAGGCGGTGAAGCCGAATTGCCATTGGCGCAGATCGCTGCCGCCGACCGGCTGCGCCCACATGTGGTTCTTCGCATAGCTGCGATCGGCCGGGATGAGGGCTTCGAACTCACCCATCATGAAAGTCAATTCGTCTGCCATTACTCGACGTCCGCGGAAAATGACAAATGACAAATTGCAAATGACAAACCACCTTGGCATGCCATCGAAGGGGTTTTCATGGTTTGTGATTTGTCATTCTGCATTTGTCATTCCCTACGTGTACCGCACGTCCTGATATTCTGGTTCGAAGAAGGCGTGCAGTAGGCCGTCGGCGTGGAGCAGGCCCTTACGGGTCAGTTGGATGCGGTCGCCGTCGATGGTGAGCATGCCGTCGTCTTGGTAGCGCTGCCAGATTTCGCTCCACTCGTCGAGGATGTTCACGCCGAACTTCTGGCGGAAGTAGCTGGCGTCGAGGTAGCCGCGTTTCATCAGCAGGATGGTTTCGCGAATCAGCAACTGGTGCCGAGTCGGCTTCAGCCCGCGCCACAGCGGCAGGGCATCGTCGTCTTCCAAACTGCCGAGGTAGCCGGCCCATTCGGCGTTGTTCTGATAATGCACGCCGGAAATATGCCCAAAGCTGGCGACGCCGGTGGCGATCAGGTCGGCCCCGCCGAACAGGTTATCGCGATAGCTGAAGCTGACCTTAGACGGGTCTTTGATCATCGGGTAGGCGCTAATGGTT
>CALBTA010000157.1 GCA_937967755.1 uncultured Planctomycetaceae bacterium
AGACGTGTGCTCTTCCGATCTACATGATCTGCATTGAGCGGGCGTGTTCGATCAGTTCCAAAGGAACGACCACCGCGTAATCTTCCGTTTCGTGCCGGGCGTCCAGCGTGGCCCGAATCAGGCTGGCGGTCGGCATGACGTTTTCAGGGCGGTCGATTTGGTAGGTGATCTGGCTCAGTTCTTGAATCTCGCCGCTGCGCGACCCACTGGATCGGATGTACAGTATATCGCCGTACCGCCGCCAAAATGACGAAAGCGGGATGTAGATGTCGCGGTTGAACTCCTGCGCGGCCAGCGAACCGCCGATGCCGGCCATTGCCCCGCGCGGTTTCATCACGCCGACGACAACGAAACCAACCTCGTTGATCAACACCGTCTTGCCGAGCGGATCGTCGATGGGGAAGAGATGCCGGGCGGTGTCGTGGGCCAACACGCAATGGTGAGATTCATCCCGCATGTCGGATTCGGAAACGAAGTGGCCATCTTCCAGCGTCAGCCGCATCGCCTCGTCGTAGTCGGGTGTGCAGCCGACCAGCCGGATGTCCATTTCATCCCGCCGCCCGTACATCACTGTGGCGGGAAGTTCACGAATTTGCAGGTGGCCCTTGATCGTGGGGATCGTATCAATGATCACTTCATGGTCGAACCGCTTGATGCCGTAATCCAGAAAGAAGCTGGCATCAGCGCTGGTGACCGAAGCGGGTTTCACACTGCGGACGATGACGTTGTCGCCGCCCAGTCCTCCGATCTGCTTTTTCACCTTGTCGCTGATGCCAACGCTGATCGCCAACAGCCAAAGCACGCTCGCGACGCCGATGAAAATGCCCAGCACCGTCAGCAGCGACCGCATCGGATGCAGCAGCAAGCTTTTCACGCCAAGTTGCCAGGTGCGGAGAAAAAACATGGTGCTTTCGTAGCGGGGGCTTCTAGCCACCGCAAATGAATTGTTACTCGTTCCCACGCGGAGCGTGGGAACGCGTTTCGGGCTACGGTGACTGAAAGCCCGCTACTTCACAAACTCCATTCTATCAACAACGGCCGTGTCGCTTTGAATCTCGCCGTCCCGCAAGCGGATAATTCGCTTGGCGTGGGCGGAAACTTCGTCTTCGTGGGTGACCATGATGATCGTCTTGCCAGCGTCGTTGTTCAGCCGCTGAAGCAATCGCAGTATCTCTTCCGTCGTGACCGAATCCAAATTACCCGTCGGTTCGTCCGCCAGGATGAACACCGGATCGTTCGCCAGGCTGCGGGCAATTGCCACCCGTTGCTGTTGCCCGCCGGAAAGCTGCGTAGGGCGGTGGTTCAGGCGGTCGCCCAGGCCGACCATTTCGGCCAGTTCGCGGCACCGCCGGCGGGCGGACGATGTCAGGCTGCCTTGGTAGTGCAGCGGAACTTCGATGTTCTCCAGCACGGTCAATTGTGCGATGAGGTTGTACGACTGGAAGACGAACCCGATGTGCCCGGCCCGAACTTCCGAAAGCTGATCGTCGCTGAGCTTCGCCACGTCGCGGTGGCCGAGAATCAACTGCCCGGCCGTTGGCCGATCAAGGCAGCCCAGCAGGTTCAGAAGCGTGCTTTTGCCTGACCCCGACGGCCCCATGATCGCCACGTAATCACCTTGGGGCACTTCAAAGGAAACGCCGCGGAGCGCGCGAACGGTCTCGCCCTTGAGGAAGTAGGTCTTCGTCAGGTCGGAAGCCTGCGCGGCGCAGATCATTCCGCCGCCCCCGAGTTGCCGCCACTTCCGTTGCGCCGCTGATTTCGCTTCACTTCGCGATCAGCCGCCGCATCGGAAGCTGACGCGGCCTCTGCCTGCCCGGAAGTTTCGGATTCAGTCGCGGGCTGCGCTGTGTATTTCGCGGCCATCGCATCGCTCAGCTTTTCGCCTGCGAGCGTTGCCCCGGCCAGGTCTTCAACCGGGATTGCTTCAGGCAGTTCGACTTCGTCCAACATGCTGGTGGGGTCCATGGCCACCAGTTCTCCGTTAGTCAGCCCGTCGGTGACGACCACTGTTTTCTCGTTGCTGGCCCCCAGCGAAACCGGGCGAGCCGTAAACGCCGGCCCTTCCTTCACGAAGCAGTAAAACTCGCCCTGGTGGCGGTAGACCGCCTGAATCGGCACCTGCTGGGCGCTGGGAATGTGCTGGGCGTGAATGCGGACCTTAGCGGTCAGGCCGGACTTCAACTCTTCCGGCGGGTTGAGGATTTGAATTTCGGTTTCGTACTGTTTCACCGACGAACTGAACCAGCTTCCCGGTTCCGGGTATTGATTCACCCGGGTGACCACTCCGTCAAGGTACATGTCTTCAAACGCGTCGATGGCCACGGTGACTTTCATCCCTTCTTTAACCAGCGAAATTTTCGACTCACTGATCTTGGCCTCGACTTGCATCTTGCTGGAGTTGGGCAGGCGAACGATTGTCTGGCGCTCGCGTACCGTCGCCCCGGCCTCAACGACGAAATCAGAATCACCCCGCCGGTCGCGAATGTTCGCATAAACCACTTGCCCGTCCTGCGGGGCGCGGATCGTACACTTCGCCATCTGGGCTTCGATTTCGCTGACGCGCTCTTCTTGCACCTTTACGCTGTTTTTCTCCGCCCGGTAAACGCTGAGGGCGTTGAAAATATCACCGGCCAGCGCCTTCTCGGTCTTCTTTTTGGTATGAATGCGAAGCACGTCGAGCTTTGTCTGCGCCGCGTCGCGGTCCTTGCGGGCCTTTTCGACAGCGAACTCGTCGCTTTTCAACTGCAACTCGGTCACGTACCCTTGGGCCGCCAGGCTTTCGCTGTACCGATAGAATTGCTCGGCTTTGCGGAAATTCTCCTCGGCCAAAAACAGTTCCGCCTGAAACGCTTGCTCGTCGACGTGAAAGGTCCCCTTGGCAGTTTCTCCGACACCCACTGCCTGAATTGCGGCCAGCACTTCGTTGGCATCGTCGCCGAGCTTTTCGGTCAACTCAGTCAGGTAGCGCTCCGTAAACTCCTGCTGCCCGGCGTATTCTTTCAACGCCGAGATCGCCGAGATCAACAGATTGAAGGCCTGATCGCGAAGCGACTTCTTGTTGTTCAGAATGATCGCCTCTTGCTGCATCTCGATTTCCAGCGACGAAGAGTCCAGCGTGGCAATGATGTCGCCTTCCACCTCTTCGCCCAGTTCATTCGTGTGTGGGCCGCGCACAAAAGTACCTTCCGGGATGACATCCAGAATGGTCGTCCCCCCGCTATTGCGGCCCTTCACTTCGCAACGCACTTCGACGCTCTCGCTGCTTTCCACTTCACCCGATTCGACGACGTCATGCACGAAATCGGAAGATTCAACTTCCGCCGTCAGGTGGTAGCTGGCCTCGCTACTTCCTTGCTGCCAAACCAAGTATGCCGCGATTGCCACGGCTACGATCGCCAAGCAAACGAACACCACGATCAGCGCCAGTGCGGACCCGCTCCGGCGAAGGGGACGCGGTCGTGATGAAATCGGCGGCATGGGGCGGGCGATGGATCTAGGGCGGGG
>CALBTA010000158.1 GCA_937967755.1 uncultured Planctomycetaceae bacterium
CGAATAGAGTGTGTAACACGGTCGCCATCAAGTTTCCCGCATCAATCGGCGTCGTCGCCGGCACGTCTGCGCCGCGGGCAGATTGCCCGATCACCTGACCCATGTTCAGTCCGCCGCCGGCGAACGCCAACGTGCCAAGCCGTGCCCAATGGTCACGTCCTCCCCGGGCGTTGACTTTCGGCGTGCGGCCAAAATCGCCGGTGATGACCAGCAGTATTTTCTTGTCGAGCCCTCTGGCATGAATGTCTCCGATGAATGCGCTGACCGCCTTATCGAGCGAGCGGCCGAGCATTTCCATCCCCCGCACCATCGGCGGGTTGTTACCGTCGGCGTGCATGTCCCAGCCAGCGCTGTGAACGGTGACGAAGCCACAACCCGCTTCGCACAGCCGCCGCGCGACGAGAAGTTGTTTTCCGAGCGTGGATGGTCGAAAGACTTTCTTGCCGATTTGAATATCGCTCGTATCGTAGCGCTCGATTAGCTTGGAATCCTCCTGCTTGAAATCGAACGCATCGCTCGCCCCGCCCAGCACCAGATCGATCGCTTGCCTGTTAAACTTATCCACCGCGCCCATCCCACCGGCGGTGTCCGCTTCGCGGCGGAGCCGATCGATCTTGCCCAACAGCGACATCCGGTCGTCGAGCATTTCGGCCGGCTGGTTCAGTTTCATGGCGCTGGCGAACGTGTTCTCGGCCTTGCCGTTGCGGGAACGGTTATTCCGGCCGCCTTGCTGCTGCGCGGAATCTTCCCAACCTATTTCATGGCCGAATGGTGCGTGAGCCTGTCCCAGGTTTCCGGGCCAACTCCCTTTGAGTATTCGCCCCTTCTCCTTGCTGTACTGCGCATCGATTTCTCGCTCAGTGAGCACCGTGTATGTAGGCATTCCGGATCTTGGATGATTCGTGCCGCGGATGCGGGCGTAGACCGACCCGAAACTTTGCCCGCTGGCCTGCGAGCCCTGTGGATCGGTCCCGCCTGAGAGCACATGCACGTGCGCTTGTTCGTGCCCGCCGATGGGATGAGCATGCGAGCGAACAACCGCCATCTTGTCGGCCAGCGATGCCAACTGCGGGAACGTTCCGCCGAAGGTGACGCCGGGCAGTGGAGTTTTGACTTCGCCCGTCACACTGCGAATGCCCTCGGGCGCTGTCATCTTCGGGTCAAAGGTCTCGATGTGACTGGCTCCGCCCGAGAGGTAGAGCAGCACCACTGATTTGTCGTTGATGTAGTCGGCATCGGCAGCGCTCGCTTTCGTGGCGAGCAGCGACGGCAGCGTCAGCCCGCCGAGCGACAGAGTTCCAACGCGCAGAAAGTCACGACGGGTCGTCCATTCGCAATCCCTCGCACTGCCGCCGGTGAAGATGGTCAACATTGGAATTTCTCCTGCAAGGGGCGATTGGCATCCGCCAAATCTGCATGCAGTATCGTATAAGAAATTTCCGATGAGTCAATCGAATTTGCCCGACCTTTCACGGTTTGCTGCCCTGATCACAGCGAATCGGGCGACTATTTGAATTCCGACTTGAACTTCCGCTGCTGCTGTTTGCCGCGCTGCAGGGCGGTCAGGAAGTCGCGGGCGGTTAGTTTGCCCGGGTCGAGGGCGGTCTCACGCCGCAGTGCGCAGGCGGCAATGACCAGCTTGCGAATCTGACGCCCGTCGAGGTCGCGGCAGATGTGGGCGGCTTCGGCCATTTCCTTCTTGTCGCGAAGCTCAGCGATCGCCGGGTAATGTTCGGCGAGCGCTTCGACGGTGTCATAAAAAATCTGCTGGCAGGCGGCTTGCGACGGCTTTGAAATCACCGCCATGAAATCGCTGCGCGAGATGAACGCGTCGTCAATGGCATCGGGGAAGTTGCTGGTCGCGATGAACAGCACTTGCGGCGATTGCGACGCCATGAAGTCGAGCTGCGCGAGCAGCGCATCGGTCGCACGGTGGACGTCAATCGGGTTTACGTCCATGCTCAAGCGGCTGCGGGCGGCGGCCAGCGTTTCGACTTCGTCGAACAACACGATCGTCGGCTTGTCGGCGGCGTACTTGGCGATGGTTCCGCCGATCAGGTCAGTGACCGCCTTTTGGCTTTTGCCTAGTGCGGCACTAGCCAAATCGTGCGGGTCGACTTCGACGTAGTGGAACTCGCCCATGTCGGGAAGCTCCGCGGCGGTCTTCGCCGCCAGCCCACGGGCGAGCGACGTCTTCCCGGTACCGGGAGGGCCGACCATCAGAATCAAACCGTGAACGGGCAGGCGGGCTCGGTCGATCTTGGGGCGGATAGTAAAGTTCAAAACTGACTGCGAAAGCAGTCGGTCCTTCAAATCTTCCTCGACTAAGATCGCATCCCACTGCGCCAGAAACTCCTCGGACGGAAGCATCCGGTGATCAAGCACGCCAAGTTGGTGCTGCGGATCGGAGTTGTTGCTGGCAGGGGCCGACGGGGACTCGGTGGTCACTGCATTTCCTTATCGTGTCCGTGGTCGTCAAGTGACGGCGGTGAAACGTCTGCTTTGAACTTAGCTCTCGCTCGATTGCGGTTGCATGAACCGCCCGCTGAGCCCATACGCAGTTGCGATCAGGGCACCCGCCAACAACACGGCACCCGTTGTGTACAGGCTGGAAAAGTCGGTCGGAGCGGCGGTTGCCTGCGAGCGTTTTGGTTGCCTGGCCTGGTTCGTCGCGTTCGCTGCCTGGTTCTCAGTTTTCGGATGTCGATCTTCGGCAACTTTCATATCCGAGTGTGTTTCGTAGCTAACGGTCACGATCTCTTTTGATTCAGTCTCCCAGGCGGAGGTGGCTTCTTCCTTTTCATCAAACGGGAAAAAGGTCTTAGCCCGGCGGACAGCCCCTTCGTCAATCTTCTCAAGTTCTTCCAAGTGCTTCTTCGCTTCGTCTTTGGGGCAAGCCAGCAGGTAACGCACCACCGGCACGCGAACCCAGCTTGACTTGTCGTCGGCGTTCTTGAACAGCTCAACGAGGCGGCCCATCACCGACCAGTCTTCCCAACGCGCCAAGTCAACGATCACCAAATCGGCAAGCTCCGGCCGGTCGAGCATGTGGTGCATCGACTGCGTGATACGCTCGCGCGGAATGACATCGGTTTCCTCGCCGTGGAAACGCAGCGCCATGATGGCCGAATAGGTATCGGCATATTCCGCTTCCTTATTCTTGAGATACAACTCTTCGATCAGCGCCAAGCCGTCCGCTTTTCGCAGCGTGAGGTAACAAGCGATCATCGCGTCGAGTCCGGACCTCAACTTGCGGTCGTCGCCGCGCAGCATCCCTTCCAGCATGTCGGCATCGTTGCGGTCGCCGCACACACCCAGCATCGTCAGGTACAATCGCCGGCGGCTGGCGGGGATGTCGGCATCCTTGATCCAACTGACCAGTTGGGCGTGGTTCATTTGATCCTTCAGGTTGATCACCGCCTCGTACGACGCCCGAGCAAACTCGTCATAGGCATCGCGGGCGAGCATCTCCTCTTTGTCTTCCAGATAGTCTTGGAAGAAGGCCAACCGCTCGGCCCCTTCCGACGGCAGCGAGCCGAGGTGGTGAATGTATTGTTCGCTGCGCTCGGTCAGCAGCGTTGGCGACGACCAGGCCAGCTTCGGCGGATCGACACCCATCATAAGGAAGTGGTCGCCCAGTTTGCCCTCGCCGTAGTAGAGCAATTCAATCGGCTCGTCGCCGGTTAAATGCTTTTCGCCTTTGAGAACCTTGACGATTTTGAACTGGCTTCTTTCCAACTTTTCATCGCCGCCGGTGGTATCGACGGGCGGAGCGTACGTCAGTTCGACAATCGCCACCGCGTCAGAAACGTCCATTTCCTCGGTGAAGGTCTGCTGAACCGGAACGCAGAACGGGCAGGCCCAGACTTCTCCGGCGGTGACGAGCAGGGCCACCAAGGCGAGGCACGCGGTTTGAACGAAGACTGTCAGCGTTTTCATAAGACATTCCTGGTTGGGCGCGTTCGTCGGGCGGGCGTCATTGTTTCATTATACCGCATGCACGGGCAATGCCAGAGTGGATTGCATGTAGAACGGGCACTCTTGCCCGTTCAAAAAACGCCGGGCAGGAGTGCCCGGCCTACGTGGGCCGGTCCTATTGCAACGATTTGGCCACGTCGGTGCGGTAGGCCGTCACTGCTGGCATGAATCCGGCGAGGATCGCCAGGCACATCAGAGCCGGCAACAGAACCAATTCCGGCCAAACGGGCATCGCAAAACTTCCTTGCCCAGCCAGAAACACGATGCCCACGCCGAGGAATCGCAGAATCAAACCCAGCACCGCGATCGCCAATACATTTTGCCCTTGGCTGACGCGCATCAGGCACCAGATGAGGGCGACCGGCGGAATCGGTGACGCGAAGCCCCACAGCATGCTCTCTTGAAACGCATAGTACACCGCCGCCAGCCATGCCCCGATGACGAAGATGCTTCCCAGCCCAACGAGCATCCACCCCAGCACGAAAAACAGCAGCGTGAAAACCTCGGCGTCCGGCGGAGCCAACTCGAACAGCCCCAGCCGCACGCCGGTCATTTCTTCCACGTAACCGCCGGCCAACCAGACCCCCGCATGCCCAATTAGCCAACCGATCAACCCGCCCGCCAGCGAGAGAAACACCGATTCCAACAGCACGATCAACATCACCGTTCCGCGGCCGGCACCCAGCGCCCGCATCACGGCGCTTTCATGCTTTCGTTCGTTCATCGAATTGTAAAT
>CALBTA010000159.1 GCA_937967755.1 uncultured Planctomycetaceae bacterium
GACGTTCAATCTCCGGCAGTTCATCGGCGACCGCGCCCGAGTATTCGTCAACTTTCAGCCTCAGTTTTCGGCGTAGCAGTTGCGTTTCCACCGCGGACCCCAACTGGTCAAGCGACTTGTTGCATTCGCGCAACACGGCGTCGATTTCTTCGGCTTCCGGCGCTTCATCGTCCGCGACGGCCCGCACAAGCGATAGAAACTTTTCGCTACGTGCCTTGCGATTCCGCCGCCGCAACTCGGCGACGTTGCGGCCAACTTTTCCAAGCGTGTCCTTGCTCATGTTTGCTCCTGCAATTGCTGCGTGATGGGATCAAAATCCTCTAAGCGTGCCGGTTCGCCACCGATCGCTGCCGCTGTTTCGTGAAGTTCCAATAGACGAAACGCCACACTCACAATTGCCCGCCAGTTGCGGCGTACCAGCAGTTCCGCCCGGGCTTGTGCCCGTTCGATTTCCCACTCGATAAATGATTCGCCCGCCAGCAAACCCACAAGCGCCCTGGCTTTGAATCGCATATCGGATAGATCGTCGCTGTCACCAGGGTCATCGTCGGGGGCCAATAATCGGACCGCTTCACCGCCGGCGGCGAGGATGACGAGTTTCTCTTGTGTGACGGCGATCTCATCGCCCTTGCGTTCGACCATCGGGTATTGGTTCGTGATAGTCCGGCCGCCGTCGGGCTCATCGATGCAAACGCCCACAACCGGTTGTCCGAAAGTCTTGGCGGCAACCACATGGGCCGCCTCGTGCAACGCCGTCAGCGTTTGAAGCGGCCACTTCTCGTAGAGCTGTTGCAGCCGGGCAAAGTCGTCAGTTTCGACGCGCAAGCCACCCAGCGCGTCGATTTCGCGCGTGGCGGTGAAGCGGAAAACTGCGATTTGCTTGGTGTCTTCTTTCATGGAGTTCCTCACCCCTCGCGCTCAACCTTATCAACGGAGCGATAAAGGGAGCTGCGAGGGGCGATTTGCGAAACCGGCCGGCAATGTGAATTCCCCGTTCGCCGGCACGCGATGCGCCGCCACGTATTTCCGCAAGTCGGCCTCATCGAAAAGCGGATCGTCGGAAGACGGCAGCACGATATACGGCAGTTCCCCCGCGCTGACCATCGCCAACACCTGACGTTTGGTCAGCCGAAGCATGCGCGCCGCCTCGGCAATCGTCATCAACTGCTCGGTGGGATTCATGGTTCGACAAGTAGATGCCGGTGAATCGCACCGAAATAGCGAACTGCGAGATTCTCCCCAGCATTCCCCACCGTGCCCCAAAATTCCTCAATCGGCGGACGCCCTGGGCGGCGGCAACGGCCGGTGAAGCTGGCGCATCGGCACTTGCCACCGCCTTCCCACCTGAATCGCCCCATCAATCTCCCCGCTACGCAACCACCGCAACATCGTCTTGCGGTCGCAGCGAAAGTCAGCGGCCAAGTAGGTCACCGTCAGCGGCGGCGATAGTTGGTGCTCCCGTTCGGCTTCCATGCGCGGCCTCGGATCGCCTATGCCTTGCGGCTGCTGAGAAACATGCGAAGGAATTCGCGGTCGGCCTCACTCAATTCGTCGCACCGTTCGACGTGGCCCAGCAGACCGGCAATCGACGTTTTGGCTTGCGCATGACTTGCGCGGCCTTCGATGCTCAAAATCTTCGCGTTTCCCGCTAATTTTTCAGCAGAGGTTGCGGATTGCAAATCCGCCACCGCGGGTTCGAATCCCGCCCGCGCCTCTTTGGATCGCCTGTCACGTAAGCCCTTGTACTGCAAGGGCTTAGTTGTTTCTTGGTGCATTATTCGGGGGCGCTGTGAATCTGCAAGGCGGCTTCGTTGTTGGCACCCTGCCATACCCGCCCTCCTGCTGATTCGGAGGCGAATTTGCGCGGTCGTTCTTTCCTTCGGTACGATGTTCGGATCAATAATTCAATTGACCCAAACGCTGGGCAACCCGGAAAAGCCTACACTCCAATGGATTGTTGCCTCAGATAAACTACACCGGGAATAGGGCAATAGACCGCTGATTAGTGAGAGTGGACGAATGACTGGGGACGAAATGCGGAAGTCTATTGAAGGGCTCGAAGGACGAATCCGACGGCATGTGATGGATCATCCACCGAGTTGCTTGAGCGGATTCGAACCGTGGCTGGTGGTTCACGCCGATGGGGCGTGGAATGGGCAGACCGAGTGGGGAATCCAATGTGCATGCGGCGGTGAGGTTGGGGAGGTGTTGGGTTACTCGCTGGCCGACCTCAACCCGCGGTACGAAGGCCCGTTGCTGTTTGTTACCCCGCTGGCGTTTCAGTGCTGCCGTTGCGAACGAGTGACCGAGATCATCGACACCGACCGCCATGGTTACGACGGCGAGAACAAACAGAAGTTTGGCGGCGTTGGGGCAGCGACCTACCGTGGCGAGGGAGAAAGAAAGACGTTCAACTGCGGTGAGTGCGGGAAGACGCATTTCACCGTGACCGCCGGCTTTCAGTATTCCGACTTCGATCACGTTGAAGACGAACCGGACTTAGAACCGGTTGCCCAAGACTACTTCGACTGGTTCGTCAGCACGGGCGTTTGCGCCGCTTGCGGCAAGAGCCAATGCATTGGGGATTATGAGTTGGCGTGATCAAAATGAGTCATCGCTTCCAATTCAATCTGCGGAAGTTGTTCCTGCTGACGACTGTTTCAGCGGTGCTGCTGGGTATCGGGGTTGCACTGGGGCTCAACGCCGTCCTCCAGATCGGTGTCTATGTAGGGCTGCTCCTGACGGGTGGAACTCTGTTTTGTGCGATAGCGTTTCTAGCAATGTTGGTCGTGATCTACACGCCGAAGCAGCCTTTTCAGCGCGAGCAGCGGCGCGACCCGCCGCCGCATACCCGTTTCCCATTGTAGCCATCCGTACATGAGACGCCTAAAAATCAAGTTCAGCGCGCACGTCATCCTGTTTTCGGTTGCATTGCTCAGCATCGGGTGTCGGCCCAAACCGAACGTGGATGCCGATGCCGAGCATCCAAACGCCACGCCTGAATTGCAATTCGCGCTTACGGCCCAGCCGCAGCGAGCGGTGTTTCTGACTGAACAAGGCTGGACTGGTGCCGGGGGAGATCCTGTTTACGTTGCCGGCGTGGGCTACCGGGCACGGCTACATGGGCGGATGATCGTCCTGACATCGCCGGCGCAGCAACTGATCGAGGAAAAGGCGGGGCAGCGCCATCGCAAGGGGCTGAAGACGATTCTTGTAGAAGCCGACGTTCACCTCGAAGCAACTAGCTCACACGGTCACTCGATCTACTCAGTCGTGATCGATGAACTGCACGACGCCCAGTGGAGGTAGCTAACTTGCCGAGTTGGAGTTGCGGAATGCTCCTAATGCAAGTCTTAATCCTTCTGCCTCCGAAAGCCGGTGATGCGGATCGTCCCGTCGGCGGCGACGTCCATGGTTGAGTAACCGCTGTTTTCCGCGCCGCTGCCTTCAACCATGGCGCGATGCACGCAGTAGTGGATGCCGCCGATTTCTTTCAAGTCGTTTTGATGGCTATGCCCTTGGAAGACGGCCAACACTTTGCCGGATTGTTCCAGCACTTTGCGAACTTGCGCGGCGTTCTTCACGCCGTGGTTGTTGCTGACGTCGAGCCGCTGATGCACGAACACGACCGTTTTACTGCTGGTTGATTTCAGATCGGCCTCCAGCCACTCGATCTCCTCAGCCGGAATGTTGGGGTCGGTCCACGTAAAGTTCTTGCGGCCGTAGGGCGTGCCGTCGCCGCGGAAGCAAGCGTCGAGTACGACGAAGTGAAACCCTCCGGCGTCGAACGAGTAATACGACTTCTCCTTTTCCACGCCGTCGAGAAACTCATCTTTCGTAAGCGTATGAACGCAGTGATTGCCGAGAACATAGTGCTTCTCGCCCGGCAGCGCGGCGAACTGTTGGTTAATGCGTTTGAGGTACTTCTTCTCAACATCAACCGAATCAGCCGCGTCGATGAAATCGCCGAGTTCGACGACGTGATCGGGCTGGACTTTTTGAAACTGCTCACCGGCTTCATCCAATTTGGTAAGCGTTTCCCGATAGTGCCGCGAGCCGGCGGACGGTTTGTCGGCATAGTGCAGGTCGGTGACCATTCCAATGCGAACTTGACGATCAAACTCACCCGCGATCAACGCAGAAACCCGCGATGCTCCGATTCCTGCGCCTACCAAGAAAAGCGATCCGCGTTCGATAAATGCCCTGCGGGAACTACGCGCTTGACGTTCGACTGAACTTCTGCCAAGTAACATCTCATCACTGCTCTTCATGCGCGAGTGTCCCTGTGGGTATTGAACTAGCCAAATATTGAGTCGCTGACGAAGGTTCCAGCGCGCAAAAAATCACCCGCGATTCGCGGCTGCGAGCCACATCATCGCGGGTTTTTGAGGCTTCGTTTGGTCAATGTTTTACCGGCGACGGATTCGATAATACCCGAATCCAGCCAGTCCTGCTGCCATGAGTGACCAGATGGCAACACTCGTAGGTTCCGGCACGGCAGCAATGATCGGTGTCCCATTGAAAATGTCGCTAATATTCTCCTGGGTCAAAGCAACATCAAATACGGCGAAGTCGTCAATCAGGCCGTTGAAGCTGTTAGTGCTAGGGGGTTCAGCGCCAATGAGCAGTTCTGAAAATGGCAGTAGTGGGCTGGCACCGCCCGAGGCTACGATTTGCGCGCCGTCGACGTAGATCGACTTATTCGCACCATCTTTTACAAAGGCAAAGTGATGCCATTCGTTGTCCGCGAGGCTGCCGGGATTGTTTTGCAAGCGGGTGTTTCCACCACAGCAACCAGCGGTATCCCAAAAAATAGTTCCGTTTCCCCAAGGGGCGTGCGCTTGAGCACCGCGCTGATTGCCGCCGGCGGTTGGCGAAACGGCCCAGAAGGACGAAGAATTGGCAATATCACCTTGCTGATTGGCCCAGAACGAGAATGAGATCGTGTCATTCGTTGTGGCCGCACCTGCGAACGCGTTGGTGGGAATATTGACGCGGTTATTCGCTCCATTGAGGTCGATCGAGAAATCTCCGATGTGACCTGGAGCCCAGCCGCCAGTTAAGGTTCCCATTGGACCCATCGTGGGCGAAGCATCCGCGGTCATGTTTCCCACCCCCTCCTCAAAGGGGTAATAAGCAGTTGGGGTTGGAAGTTGTCCCCATGCGGCCGAAGCGGTCAGAAATCCGATTGCAACTAGAGTTGCGGGTAAGAACTGGGTGGTTTTCATCGTTGGACCTCGAGAAGATATCGACTAGACAAGAACCACTTAAAGCAAT
>CALBTA010000160.1 GCA_937967755.1 uncultured Planctomycetaceae bacterium
CAAAGCCCGTCGCGGCCGGGCAAGATTTCGACGAACGCGCCGAAGTCTTTGATGCTGATGACCCGGCCGTCATAAATCTTGCCGACCTGCACGGTGGCGGTCATCGCTTCGATCCGGCTGAGGGCTTCCTTGGCCCACTCGCCGTTGGTCGCGGCGATGGTCACCTTGCCCTCATCATCGACCTCGATCACCGTGCCGGTATCTTCCTGCAGCGTGCGGATGTTCTTACCGCCAGGGCCGATCAACATGCCGATCTTATCGGGGTCGATCTTCGTCGATAATAACCGCGGGGCGAGCGGCGAAGGTTCTTCGCGCGGCTCGGGAATCGCCGCCAGCATCTTGCGGAGGATTTCGATCCGGGCTTCGCGAGATTGCTCAAGCGTGGCCTTGATCACGTCCTGGCTGATGCCATTGATCTTCAGGTCCAACTGAATGCCGGTGATGCCGCGCTGGGTACCGGCGATTTTGAAGTCCATATCGCCGAAGTGATCTTCGGTACCCAGGATGTCGGTCAACAGCAACCACTTGTCAGGCGACTCTTGCACCATGCCGACCGAGATGCCCGCGACGGGGTTGGTGATTGGCACGCCGGCAGCCATTAGCCCCAGGGTCGCGCCGCACACGCTGGCCATGCTGCTAGAACCGTTCGATTCCAAGATGTCGGATACCACCCGCACGGTGTAAGGGAAGTCGTCGTGGTGCGGCATGATTGGGTTGACGCTGCGCTCGGCCAATGCCCCGTGGCCAATTTCACGTCGCCCCGGGCCACGGATAGGCCGCACTTCGCCGACGCTGAACGACGGGAAGTTGTAATCGAGCATGAACTTCTTCGAATACTCGTCAGCCAACCCATCGACCCGCTGCTCATCACGGCCGGTTCCCAGCGTCACGGATATCAACGACTGGGTTTCGCCGCGCTGGAACACGGCGCTGCCGTGGGTGCGGGGCAACACATCAACGTGGCAATCGATCGGCCGCAGTTCCTTGCTGCCGCGCCCGTCGGGGCGGTTGCCATCGAGGATGCTGGCCCGAATGACCTCTTCTTCCAAATCATGCCAGACATTGAAGAACCGGGCTTCGGCAACCGCGCCTTCAGCCGTCGGGTCTGGAATGATCTCTTCGTGGGCACGTTGCTTTAACGCGCTGACCGCTTCGCCCCGGTCTTGTTTGCCGGGAATCTGGACGGCGGTCTTCAACTCGGCGTAGTAGCCAGCCCGCAAGCGTTCAAGGACACCGTCGTCCTCGGGCGGAACGAACTGGATCTTTTCAGGATTGACTTTCTCAATCAACTCTTCCTGCATCTCGATGATCTGGATGATGACCTCGTGCGACTTTTGAATCGCTTCGAGCATCGTCTCTTCGGGCATCTCACGGGCGAAGCCTTCGATCATGGCGACCGCTTCGCGCGAGCCGGAGACGATCAGGTCGAGTTCGCTTTCTTCCAACTGATCGTTGGTTGGGAATGGAATCCACTCGCCATCAATACGCCCCAAGCGAACCGAGGCAATCGGCCCTTCAAAAGGCAACGTTGAAACACCCAGCGCCGCGGCGGCACCGTTCATCGCAACGAGATCGGCGTCGTTCTGCTTGTCGCTGGAATGGACCGTCGCTTGAATCTGAACTTCGTCGAAGAAACCTTTGGGGAACAACGGGCGGATCGGGCGATCCATCAGCCGGGCGGTAAGAATTTCTTTGGTCGATGGGCGGCTTTCCCGCTTCAGGAACCCGCCGGGGAATTTGCCGGCTGCGGAAGTTCTTTCACGGTAGTCACAGGTCAACGGGAAGAAGTCAATTCCTGGCCGTGGTGCGCCCGTCGCGACGGCGACCAGCACCACGGTATCGCCGTACTGGGCCCACACGGCGCCAGAGGCTTGTTTTGCGAGCCAGCCTGTTTCAAAGGCCAACGTGGTTCCACCAATTTCACGTTCAACACGAATTTTTTCCACGGCAAGATTCCTCTACTACGACATGACAACAACAACGTAGGATGGGTTTGTAACCCGTCCATGATCCAGGACGGGTTACAAACCCGCCCTACGACGAAGCGTTCCAGGGATTCGGCATCCAGAAATACCGAGGCGCGGCAATGCGACCACATGCCGAGAGTAGGCAGCCCCGTCGAGAGCAACGGACCTGCAGGCGGACTGTTCGCCTGGCAAGAGGGGTTACTTGCGGATGTTCAACTTCTGAATGATGTCGATGTACCGCTGGGGGTCTATCTTTTTCAAATAGTCCAGCAGCCGCCGTCGCCGGCTGACCATCGCCAACAGGCCACGCCGGGTGGCGTAGTCCTTGCTGTGTGTGCGCATGTGTTCCGTCAAGCTATTGATGCGTGTGCTCAAAATAGCAATCTGAACTTCCGGCGATCCAGTATCGTTCTCTCCACGCTTGTGGTCCTGGATCAATTCGCTTTTGCGCTCTTTCGTGATCGTCATCTCACCTGCCGTTACCTACCTTGCGCGGCCCACAATCCAAACCCGACCTCGGGCATCAGTGGCCTACCGCATGCTTCGCGGGGCTTCCCCGCTGGCAATGCTCATTTCTGCTGAGCGGAACCTTGGAACTAACTCCTCACAACCAAACAACAAATAGCTACCAAACCAACAAATGTAGCGATGAACTGCCCAATTGCAACCGCAGATAGGGTAAGAACGCCGGGAATTCGGCAGTTGCCGCCTATCAAGCAACCGACTTTGCGGGCCAGTTCAGCCCGAGTAGTAGCAGAAGTCGCCAGGCCGGCCCTTCCAACATGCACTTTGCTGGTGGCGTTGGGCGAGGATTTTGGCGGAAGAGACGTGAACGCTTCGTTTCTTGTGTT
>CALBTA010000161.1 GCA_937967755.1 uncultured Planctomycetaceae bacterium
TGTCCAGCAGTTTTTTCTTTTTCTCTTTCGTACTGGCCGTCCATAACCGCGTCCCGCTACCGCCCGCCATGATCACCGCGTGAATCATTTTGTTCCCTCAATTTCATTTTTGATTCGACTGCTACGCGAGATACGCGGTTTCTGCGAAGCCTTGACCCGACTCGATCCGGCGGGTTACGTCTTCCTGGTTCAGCGCGAACGTCGGCCCAAGCTCGATTTCCGCATCGCCCGCCACGTCGGCTCCCGCCGCTTCCAGCCAGCGGCGGTGGAGCGCCAGGATCGCTGCCCGCGATGTCTCCGGTGAATCGGTCGCCGCACCCGGTTCGTTCTTCACCGGGGCGAATCCGCAAGCCGGATCGACTTCCACCACCACGGCGTTCTTGGCGTGTGGGAGCAGATCAAAAATGAACCGCTCAAACTTGATCGCGTTCGGCTCGTCCGTTTCGACGAGCGTGCCGCTTTCGTCGATGTACGGAACTTTCTTCCGTGCCCGGTGATACGGAAGCGTACCGGCTTGTTCAACCATCCGCTGTAAGAACTGCAAATTGAATACATGAACGGCCGTGTTCCCGGCCCATAGTGCCAGCCCGCCGGTCTCGTCAGTGCGGCGGGTCGCTTCTTCGGTCAGGTTGCTGTATTCCAGAATGCGAACTTCGTCGCCGATCTGCACCGCCACGCCGACCTTCTCTTCCGGCCGCTGCTTCGCGACCACTTGTGTTGTCAGTTCACTTTCACTCAGCAGGTGATAGCCGATAAACTCCGGGTCGCAAATTTGCGATAACGGGTTATCGACCTGAAAGTAAAACAATTGCTCGATGCCGCGCGACTGAGCGTTATCCAAACACCCATGTTTGGCCAGCGCCGCCAGCGTGCCGCCGTGCCCATCGGGGCTGAGGGCGAGCGACTGGGGCGAGGCGAGTAACAATTGCCCGGTCACCGCATCGACCGCCGGCATCGTGCCCTGGCAGAAGATCGTCAGATCGTCACCAAGTCCCAGGTTATCGCGCTGCTCAAAGTAGGCGCCCGTTTCATCGTGCGTTGCCGGGCTGGTCATCAAGTAAAGCGGAATTCCTACACCGTAGCGCTTGCCGACCGCCAAAATCCGATCCACAAAAATCTGAAACAAGGTGCGGCCCGAAGGCAACTTCAGGTCGTACATCCCTTTGGGGTGTGGAAAACCGAGCCGCGTTCCCTGCCCGCCCGCTACGAGAATCGTTCCAATTTTCGCTCCGCGCAGCGCCGCTTCGCCGCGAGCTATCGCTTCTTCCGCGGTAAACCTCGCTCCTCGCCCATCCAACCGAAACGCAGGCGGCGGAGTTGCTTCCGACGCCAACTCACGCGGGTCTGTGCCGGAAAGTGGGTCGGCTTGCAATCGCTGTAGTTGCTCCAGGTCGATCTGCCGAAGTTGGTTCAGCAGTGCGCCCCGCGCGGGCGGGCCTAGCTCTTCCAACACCGTCACCAGGTGCGCCTGACCGGTTGACTTCAATTGCTCCACCAGCTCGGGAGGAAGGTCGCCGTGGGAACTCAAGTGTCACTCTCCGTCAAAAAATCCACCCGCGAACGAATGCCACCGCCAACAGGCAAAGCAGCGGGAAGCCAACGAAGACCAGCCCGTAGGTGAAGATCGTCGTCCAAATATGCTTGGGCCAGCGGGCCATACCGTAGCGGGGGCTTCTAGCCGCCGTCCATTGCGTGCGGTGCGCGTCAATCTTCGCCAGCAGATGCCGGCGAATTTGAGTTACCCTATTATTGTTCCGATAGCAGCGGCGACAATGCCGGATTCGCGTTTCCCAATACACAGCATGCCGATGAACAAACTCAGTTTTTTCTTTGCCGGGCTGGTTATGACCTGCCGCGTTCTGGTATCGCAGGAATCCTTGCCGGAGGATGCCCGTGTTCGGCTGACGGAGAATTCGATCTTGGTGTTGGCTGCGGTCGAGGAGGGAGAGAAGTCACTCGGTCAGCCCGATGCCTATATCGAAGCGCTCGGACCGCTGGAAAAGCGGATTCGGATGCGCACGGAAGCGGAAGTATCCACTGAGCAGTTCCTTGAGCACGTTCAGAAGCAAGTGATTCCCTGGACCGAGGAGCAACAACAGCGGCTGCGCACGACCGCTGGCCTGGTCGCCAAAGAACTGGAGGCGTTGGAACTGGAACTTCCCCAGGAAATCTTGCTGATCCAGACAACCGGCGAAGATGAATCGGGCGCGGCTTATACGCGGGGCAATGCGATCGTCTTTTCACAGCAGCGCATGCAAAACCGCGACTCCGCGCTGAGAAGGTTGCTGGCTCACGAGTTGTTTCACGTCCTCAGCCGACATGACCCGCAGTTGCGGCAGAAGCTCTATGCGTTGATCGGCTTCAAGCCATGCAACCCCATCGCCCTGCCCGAATCGCTGGCACCCTTGAGGCTGACCAACCCGGATGCGCCGACGTTGGACTACTACATCACCGTGAAGCATGAAGAAGAAATGCTGCAGGCCGTGCCGGTGCTGGTTAGCGACGTGGAAAAGTACGACCCGGGCCGCAAGCGGTTGTTCGACTATTTGCAATTCCGTCTGCTGGCTGTTCACCGGGCGGCCGGAAGTTGGAAGCCGTTGTTATCCGATGGTGAGCCTATCTTGATTGACGGGCGGAAGAACGAATCGTACCGCGAGCAAATTGGCGACAATACGCGCTACATCATTCACCCCGATGAGGTGCTGGCCGATAATTTCGCCCACATCGTAATGCGGACGAAAGAATTGAAGACGCCGGATTTGGTGGAAAAGATGAAGGTAATCTTGATGGGGGAGGACGCGAGGGATGAGAGTGATTGATCACTTTAGAAACTATTGGACAGAAGGTCGCAAAGATCGCTAAGAACGAAGAACAATGTTTTTGTTTCTCCGGGCCGAAGGCCCCATAGTCTCTAACCATCTTCGCGTCCTTGGCGACCTTCTGTTCAAACACCCCCTGCATCAACTTCGGTTGAGATAAGCTCGCTACAAGCGTGAAACTCGAGTTGAACAATCGCCGGTTCAAGCGCCGTTCGTTTTAGACGGATGTCGAACTTCGCTCCGTGCGGCAAGATGTGAACGGGTTTGATATCGGCATCGGGTCCGCCGGACTGCTCGCACTCGACTATTGGATCTAGCGAGAGTGGCGGGCAGAAACCGACGTGAATCGCCGCGGATCGTTGCCCGGCCTCGAATCGCGCTGACAACGTGCCCGAGATGGTTTCCGTCCCGTCGGCGTTTTCTACACGAACGATCGACTGCGTCGCGCCAGAGGGCGACTCCGACGAGGCTGTGTCTGATGCCGGGCGACGTACTCCCCGTGCGGCGTTCGAAACTTGCGTCGCTAATTTCCAGCTTCGACGGGCTTGCCAAAGGGCGAATGCTTCTTCGAGAAGAACCGCGGTCCACACCAGCGCCGCAGCGAAAACGGCGATCCCAGGCAGCGTTACGGCTAGCGCCGACGCGATCAGCGCGGCCCCTGGCAGTAGCAGTATCAGCCACCGAAAAGAATTGGTCGTCGCTGTGGAGTTGATTTGCCAATACGTACGGGTCAGCAGCGCCAGCGAGGCCAACGCGGCGACCAGCAACACGGCGGCAACCGGATCAAGCGGCCGCCCGCCGGGTTGAATTAACCCTCTGGCGAAAAGGGCTGAACTGATCACCAACACCATTGCCCAACTGGCGGCGGACAGAAACCCTGCCAACTGCAACAGCGGCTCGGCGCGGCGGGCAGGGATTGGTTCAGCCGGTGCGTACATCAAAGTAGCAGGCACACTCCGTGTGCCGTCCGCCATCTGCGAACCCTGGAGGTCCGCAGATATTTGCCGATTACGAAGCCGCCGTCGAAACGTTGGCCTTGGCGGCGATCTCTTCCGCCTTGGCGGTTGATTCCCAGGTGAAGTCCAGATCGTCACGCCCGAAGTGCCCGCCCCAGGCGGTTTTCTGATAAATCGGCCGGCGAAGGTTCAAATACTCGATGATTCGGCCGGGCGAAAGGGCGAACGTGTCGAGCACGATGTCGCGAATTTGCCCATCATCGATCTTGCCCGTGCCGAACGTTTCGACGTTCACGCTGACCGGTTCGCTAACGCCGATCGCGTAGGCGAGTTGCACCTCGCACTGCTCGGCGAGGTTGGCCGCAACAATGTTTTTCGCAACATGGCGGGCCATGTACGCGGCACTGCGATCGACCTTCGTGGGGTCCTTACCGCTGAACGCACCGCCACCGTGACGGCCCCAGGCGCCGTAGGTATCGACGATGATCTTGCGCCCCGTCAGGCCGCAGTCGCCGTGCGGGCCGCCGACTTCGAACTTGCCAGTCGGGTTGATGTGGTAGGTAATTTCGCCTTGGACCAAATCGTTCGGCAGCACCGGTTCGATGATTTCTTCGATGATGAAACGGCGGATTTCCTTGTTGGAAACGTTCGGGCCGTG
>CALBTA010000162.1 GCA_937967755.1 uncultured Planctomycetaceae bacterium
GTAGGGCGCCCCTGAGGTCAACGTGATGTTTTGGAAGTGGCCCCACGACAGCGAACTCGTTCCCCGCAACCCCGAATCACCAAAGTCAAAAGCGAAGACGTCGATCTCCGAACCATCTTGATGGCCGTCAACCACGCTCATGGATAGGTCAGGCGTGAACGACAAGGCAGAGTGCAAGCCAGTAACCGGGTCGGTCAATGTCCAGGCGTCGAAGGCGTCATCAACTGCTTGCTGAAAATCAGCGACCGTAGGGGCCGAGCCCTGCCAGGAAAACTGATCCCGAAAACTTTCGTAGGTCCCGCCCGATACCGAATAACGCAGCCCGCCTGCGAGCGAACGTTCTTCACCCGAGGGGGCGTTGCGCAGCGCCGCATCCCAGTGGGCGCCGCGGGCTAATCCGACGTTGCCAAAGATGCCGAACGCTTGGGCCTGGTGACTAACGAGTGCTGTGAGTACGACGGAAAGAACTGCTGCTCGTTTCATTGCGTTTCCTTCACGCTCAACTTCCACAGAAAGGGCCCGAAATGAATCATAGTATCCCTTCGCGCGAATTGCTATTCCAAACTGACTTGATGATCGACGGAATGGGGTAGGAGGCGACACTGCTGGCGTTTTGGAAGTGATTCTCGTCGGCGAACGTCGACACACACAACGGCGATAGGGACGCGGAAGTGTTCACTCCGAATCGATTTAGCGAACGATTCAAGTAGGAACCGCCAGCAACCAAGCGTCCAGTGGGATGTCGCATTTTGTTGTTGTGCCATACGATGGATCGTTGATTTTCAACGAACCCTGGCAGTGCGAAGTAGGTCTTCCTTTCGACGCAATTCGCATTCCGTAATTCGAAATCCGCAATGGTTAGAACTCGCTTTGCCCCTAGTCCTACCGGTTATCTGCATATCGGCGGGGTCCGTACGGCGTTGTTTAATTGGTTGTTCGCCCGTAAGCACGGCGGGCAGTTTGTGTTGCGGATTGATGATACCGATCAGCAGCGGAATGTTGCCGAAGCGTTGCAGCCGATTCTGGATGGCTTCCGCTGGCTGGGCATCGATTGGGACGAAGGCCCGAGCACCGATGGGCAAGGTTCCGATGGACCGCATGGGCTGTACTTTCAATCACAGCGGAGTGATAAGTATCAAGCGGCGGTGGAACAACTGCTCGCTGGCGGCTTCGCCTACAAAGACTATGCGAAGACCGAAGAGGTGCAAGCCGAGCGTGAAGCGGCTGAAAAAGAGAAGCGGCCGTTTGTCTACAGCCGCAGTTGGATGGCGACTTGCGAAGCCGACGAACAGCGATTCGAAGGCGAAGGCCGGCAAGCGGTGGTGCGGCTGAAGATGCCGCGCGAAGGGGCGTGCGAGTTTCACGATCACGTCCGCGGCGCGATGAACATCCAGTGGGCCAGCGAACAGGATCACGTGATCCAGCGCGCCGACGGCTCGTTCATTTATCATCTGGCCAGCGTGGTCGACGATCACGACATGCAGATCACCCACGTCATTCGGGCCGCCGAACATCTTTCCAACACCCCGCGGCAGATTTTCATCGCGCAGGGATTAGATTACGAGTTGCCGGAATATGCACACGTGCCCGTAGTTAACGAGCCGAGCGGTAAGGCGAAGTTGAGCAAACGGAACATCGCACAGTATTTGAAGAATCGCGAGTTTAAGAAAATATATGATCACGGTGTATCCGTTGTCCAACGGATCGGCCGCGAAATTGGGGAAGAAACTGCCGAAACTTTCAATCCAGTGTTGGTCGATTTCTACCGCGACGTCGGCTACCTGCCTGGTGCGATTGTGAATTACATCTTGCTGTTAGGCTGGTCGCTGGATGATAAGACCGAGGACTTCACACGCGAGGAAATGATCGAGCACTTTTCGCTCGAGCGAGTGAACAAAGCCCCCGCAAGCTTCGACCCGGCGAAGCTGTTCGCCTTTCAAGACCGCCATATGCAGCGGCTGGATACGAAGAAGAAACTCGCCCTGTGCGTGCCGTTTCTGCAGCGGGCCGGTTGGGTTGCCGATCCGCCGCCGTGTGATACCGGGCCGAAGGTTACTCGCATCCTCGAAGGTGCCGCCGACCGCGTGAAAGTCGCCGGCGATATTCTCGACTACCCCGAGTTCTTCGTCACCGACGACCAGCTACAGTACGACGAAAAGGCGGTCAACAAGCGGCTCAAAAAGGAGGGTGCGGCTGAACTGCTGGCGAAATTCAAAGACGTTCTCGCGGCCGTTGAACCGTTCGACGCCGGGCAGACCGAAGTTGCCCTCAAGCAATTCGTCGAGGACGAAGGCATCAAGATCGGCGACATCATCCACGCCCTCCGCGTGGCGGTGACCGGCAAGGGCGTGGGGATTGGGATGTTTGATAGCCTGGAGATTATTGGAAAGGAGAGTTGTTTGAAACGGATCGTCCGGGCAACAGCGATGTAGTGATTCCAGCTATGTGGTAAGATCCCAATTGACTGAACTTACAAGGCCGGCCATCGCAAACATGACATCCAAGGTCGAACAATTCTATCAAGAGCGAATCGACGCGCTGACACCTGCGCAACGTGTCGAGCGCAGCGCTGCGATGTTCCAGTGGACGCGCGGGATGATCGCACGCCAGATTCAGGCCGAGCATGGGCCGATGCCTGACGAACAACTGAAGTGGGAGGTGGCACTTCGGATATACGGTTCCGACCCGCGGTCTCGGGCTATTATCGAGCGAAAGTTGGCCGATGTTTCCGATTGAGACTTTTCGCGCAATACTTGAGAGGAAGATTCACGGATGTCTGAGAGAACGGATGCCGCGCCCGAGCGGCTCAACTTCATCGAACAAATCATCGAAGGCCACAATGCCGATGGGCGGTTTGATGGCCGTGTGCAGACCCGGTTCCCGCCGGAGCCGAATGGGTATTTGCACATCGGGCACGCCAAGAGCATTTGTTTGAACTATGGGCTGGCGAAGAAGTACGGCGGCAAGTTTAACTTGCGGTTCGACGATACGAATCCGGCCAAGGAAGAGCAGGAGTACGTGGATTCGATACAGGAGGACGTCCGCTGGCTGGGGGCGGATTGGGAAGACCGGTTGTTTTTCGCCAGCGATTATTTCGATCAGTTGCACCAGTGGGCGATCAAGCTTATCGAACAGGGCAAGGCGTTTGTTTGCGACTTGACGGGCGATCAGATTCGTGAGCATCGCGGCACGTTGACCGAACCGGGGCAGAACAGCCCGTTTCGCGATCGCACGGCCGAAGAAAACCTCGAGCTGTTTCAACGCATGACCGAGGGCGAGTTTCCTGACGGCAGCAAAACGTTGCGGGCCAAAATTGACATGGCCCACCCCAACATCAACCTGCGCGACCCGGTGATGTACCGCATCTTGCACGCCCACCATCATCGCAGCGGCGATAAGTGGTGCGTCTACCCGATGTACGACTGGACACATGGACAAAGCGATTCCATCGAGCGGATCACCCACAGCGTCTGCACGCTGGAATTCGAGAACCACCGCCCGCTGTACGACTGGTACATCGAGCAACTCGGCATCTATCACCCGCAGCAAATCGAATTCGCCCGCCTGAACCTGACCTATACGGTGATGAGCAAGCGGAAGCTGCTGCAATTGGTGAAAGAAAATCACGTCAGCGGGTGGGACGACCCGCGGATGCCGACGATCCGCGGCCTCCGCCGGCGCGGGTACACGCCTGAATCGATCCGCGCGTTCTGCGAAAGGATCGGCGTGGCGAAGATGAACAGCACGATCGAAATGTCGTGGCTAGAAGAGGCGGTGCGCGATGACTTGAATAGACGTGCGCTGCGCCGCGCCGCCGTGCTGCGGCCGCTGAAGGTGACCATCACCAATTGGCCGGAGGGGAAGGTCGAACAGCTTGAAGCGATCAACAACCCCGAAGATGAAGCGGCCGGCACGCGGCAGGTGCCGTTCTGCGGT
>CALBTA010000163.1 GCA_937967755.1 uncultured Planctomycetaceae bacterium
TGGGCGACCATGGGGACTGGCCCTTTCATAGTGGCCGGCTGGTCTTCCGCAATCGGTTCATCGAAGACGGTTAACTTGGCCCATTCCGTCGGGTCGGCTGGCGACAACGTGGCAACGGCAGCCCAAGCTACCACGGCCAGCGCGGCGGCGGAGATTCCCAGCAAGTAGTTCGTCCGTAAAAGCATTGAATTCGCCTGCTATCGTTGCCAGAGAGGTTGATTGAATTCTCGAATGTTTCGAGCAGTTACAGCCGTCTACTCGCCGCGCCGCCCCCAAGGAATGAATCGCATTAATCCCTCTGTTCGCTGCCGGGATACGTTGCGTGAAGTCGGTGCGTCGGTTGGTTCAATGGTTCGTGGAGCAGCAGACGGCGCAACGGTCTGTCCGTCGATGGTCCCGGCAAGCGCCGCCGGTTCCACCCACCGCACTGGAGAATCCTCTCCCGCCGCTGTCAACATCGCCAGTTGGCTCTCGTGAGCAGCTCGGCGGGCGAGATCCTCTTGCCCCAAGTAGGAGTGAACCTTTGCGAGGTTGCTCCAGGATTCGGTTTGCGGCACGACGCTAACGCTGTGAACCAGCATGTCGCGCGCTTGGGCGTACTGTCCGAAACGGGCGAGCATCACGCCCAGTTCGTTCGCCGCCTTGTAGTTCATCGGGTCGACCGATAGTGCCGCCTGGTGGTAGACCATCGCATGAGCACTAGCCCGGTCCGCGTCGGCACCAGTCTCCGCGGCTTCCAGCCGACCCAACCCATACAGGACTACGGATGAAGTCGCTTGCCCTCCGCCAGCCAGAGTCAATTGCTCTTGTGCGTTTGTATAATACTGCTGCAACGCGATGAGCGGTGTGATGCTTTCGGCGTCACGGTCCTTCAGCACAGGCGTCTGATGCGCCGCAATCAGCTCCTTAAGGTCCAACTCGCCGGCCCTTGCCGTTTGTTCAAAATCGTTAGCCTCTTCCAGCGCTTTCATGCCGCGAGCCAACGCGCGACTGTGTTCGCGCGTACCGCAATCCATATCGAGCGCTTGGGTTACAATTCGCAGGGCCGCGTGCAATTCGTTGCGGGCTGAAAACACTGCGTGGCGCTGGGCCAAGTCGAACGCCGCCCGAATCTTCGCTTCCGCTCGCCGGTTCACCGCCTGCATGGGGTTCGCACCCGGCCCCACGTGCGCCTGCGGCGCTTCCGGCTCGGGTTGCGCTACACTCGGAGCGGGCGCTGCCGGCTCGGCGGGGGTGATTGTCGTTTCGGCGTGATGAACATCTTGCGCCGCTTCCTGTATGTTCGTTGCAACCGCAGGCAAGCGTCGCAATGTGTCGATGTTATCCTGCACGAACTGCTCGCGTGAAACTTCGTCTTCAATTTGGCTGGGCTGCGCAGTTGGCCACGGTTGGAAGTTCTGAACTGGCTCTTGTTCCACTTCCGCAACGAACGGGTTGGCCTGCGGCTGAGCGGGGACAATGGCCGGTTCGGCTGGCTGGTTGCTCCAAATCGAATTCGTGTTTCCCATCGGCGCTGTGGATGAGATCAGATCATCCTCAGGTTTAACCGTGACGGGTTCAACGGCAGCATTGGGTACGCTTGCAGGAGCAGTTTCGCTATTCGGCGGGAGCGATACTTGGTCACTCGAAACAGCCGGCAGACGGACGAGTTGCGGCATCGATTCGCCCACTTCGATCGACAACTCAGCCGGGAAAGCGCCACTCCGTTGGGTTCCTGCCAATGCATCTTCCATTTCCGGCTCAATGCTCGGCAATCTGTGCAAGGCATCCATGTCGCGCTGCACTTTCGGGCTGGCTGCGGGCACTGGGATGTGGCCGAAGGGCGCCCGCGCCAAGCGTTTGGGCATTGGGAAATCATAAGTGGTAGGCGTCACGATGATAGGCGACGCCATCTGAGAGACCGGGTAACGGTTAGATACTGCCTGCTCTGCTCCTTCGGCAAGACGCACGTCAGCCGTCGGTCGCGTTGCTTCTTGACGCGGTTCAACCCCGTTCTGCCCGCAGCCGATCAAGGCAGCCACGGCCAATGTCGGAGCAAGGCGGAGCGTGCGGAGCGATATTGTAACTAGCAGAGAGCAATCCATTTGCGATACCTGTCGTCCATGCAAGGCGGGAGCCGTCGGCACGCTCGGGGGAGAGCGTCCAACAGTTCTGCCATCGGCCCGATGCTGGCACGCTCCGAATCGAATTTGCCAGCAGTGGTCCCGGGAAGTTTTTTGGCCACCGAACAGCCGTCATAGCCGCACGGAACTGAACGGGCGGCGGCCGAACATTCGTCACAGCAGGCCTAGCCGATGGCCGTGGCAAGACCCACAACGGCGCAAATACCCGGCAATCCCGTCTGATTCGTTTGTTGACGTTTGCGGCAGCTCGACGATACAATGCGTAAGGTCGTAAACGCTTCGGCGCGAGCGGCATGATGAAATCGGCGGGCCAATTCAGGGGTGAATGCCCGTCGCGGCAAGGCCTTTCTGCCATCGGGCGCAGCGGTTCCTGCCACCCTCAAGGAGCATACGAACATGCGTTTGACTCTTTTCTGCTTGCTTGTCGCAATCGCCGTGACCCTGTCGGCCACTGCGGAGACGTTCGCCCAATACTCAAAGCACATGGCACCCAGGTCGGGATTCGGAGGCGGCGGATTTGGCCACAGCGCGGCGGGACGCACCGCGTCTGCCCACCCCGGCTTGGGCAGGCCGAACAACCTGAGCCTTGTTGTCGCACAAACTCAAGAGGGTCACGAAGGTGTGAGCGATTTGCTAGGCCAGCTTCGCCGCTTGCAAGATCAGCAGGTGAAACAAGAAGTGCGCTTCAACACGCTCAACGATAGTTTTTACGAACGGCAGGGCGTGAACTTCGGTTTCAACTTGCGCGGTTCCGATCCGGCGAGCGGCCGGGGCATCGTGGGGCTCGACCCCACCGGCCAGGCGACTCCCAACGGAGATTTGCAGTTCCGCCAAGGGAGCGCCGCATCCGCCGTGCCGCAGTTCGGAGGTTACGACCCGGCTGCCGATGCCACTTTTGGCTTCGCCAACCGCGGCAACGACGGTGACTTGTTGTTCAATTTTTTCAGCGGGCAGGGAAGCACCCGCAGCAGCGTCACACAGGCCCCCGTAATCGTGACTTCCAACGGGGCACAAGGTACAGTCAGCGATACTTCGCAAACGCCCTTCGTCACAGGCGTGATTCCGGTTGTGGGCGCTCCGTCGATGGCTGCGATCACCGGCTACCCTGTCGGTGGTTTAGTTCCACAGCAACAAAGCGTCGTGCAGCAACGGTTACAGCAACTGAAGTACGAGCGGATGCGTCAAGCCACCCAGCGTTCAACTTCCCCGGCTGAACAAGGGCGTCAAGCGCGGGTCACGCATGGGCCGGCCGAGGGCGAGGGCAGCATTCGCCTGAGTGGCGGAAGTGGCAATGCCGGATCCAGTTCGGCTGATCGCGGCGACTTGAGCGTCGCCGAGATTCGGCGGCAACAACAATCGACGCGCAACGCCGACGATTCGGAATTAGCTGCCTGGATCGAGCGCGCCCGCGGTGCCGAGGCGGCGGGCAAAGATGGCGTCGCAAAAATCTACTACAAGATGGCGGCCCGGCGGGCCGAAGGGGATCAGAAGCAACAACTCATCGAAAAGGTTCGACAGTTCGAGGACTAAACCTCGACGAGAAACTGTGCAAGTGCTACGGCCGCCGGCAAAACTGTCGGCGGCTTCTTTTATTCCTGCCCGGGCGGCGGGAGCCAACAACAATCGGAAGGAAAGACTCAAAATGTCACAACGGGAGCGTTGGATTGTTTACCCTCTGTTGTTCTTCAGCTTCCTGCTCGCCAACAAAGATCACTGGCCATCGATGGAGACCAAAAGCAATTTCAATGTGGTCAGATGCAAGCAGTTGATTATTGAAGACAGCCAAAACCAACCGGCGATCGATCTGCGGGCCCAGCGTGCCGGCTCCAGTGAGGGTTCGGGCGTTGTTGTCGTCTACGGGGGAACGCCGGCGGTGGGAACTGCCAAGCCGGCGGCCGTTCGCCTTTACGTTTCCAACCAATCGGGTGCGACCCAAGGGATGGGCACGGTTGAAACCTACGGCCCGCTTGGCAGCAGAGCGACACAACTCGTAAGTGACAGTTCGGGCGGCACGTTCATCATGTACACGCCCGACGGCCGGCGAAAGCCGACGCTTCGGCTAACTCGGAACGGCTCAGAAGATCCGCGGCAGGCGCAACCCCGGCCTCCGGTCGTGCCGGAGCCGACCGACGCGGAAGCAGAATAGAATCTCAGACCGTGGCGTCCGCTTCAAAAACTCAAATCCGGAACACGCATTGGCGAAGAAGAAAACCAAAGGTGAAAAGCGCAGCGGGTATTTCTTCGAATCCGCCCGACCGTTCCCTTCGTTGGTGTTCATATTGCCGATGTTGCTCGCCCACGAAGGGGCGATTTTGGTGCTGGGAACCGGTGCGGTACACAACGGTGTTGCACTGTGGCTGCAAAACGTACTCAGCGGTATTGGCCTCGGTCAGTACTTGCTTCTTCCCGTTGTCACCTGTGCGATATTGATCGGGTGGCACTATGTTCAGAGGCACAAGTGGCGCTTTTCCCCTCGCCACTTGTTTCTCATGGCCGGTGAAGCAATTGCGTGGGCCTTGTTGCTGTGGGCAGTCTACCGGGGCTACGCCGGGCTTGTCGGAGTAGCTGAGAGCTCGCAGTTCCAAGTCGCCGAGTTGTTTGGTTACTTTGGGGCCGGCATCTACGAAGAACTGCTCTTCCGCGTGGCGATTCTATCCGGCATTGCCGCGATCATCAGCGCCGCGGGTGCCGACCGGCGTGCGAGTTTGGTGACGGCCATCCTCGTTTCAGCAGCCTTATTCGCCTGCGTCCACTACAGCCTGTTCATTCCCGGCGGCAGACCGTTCAGTTGGGCGGGGATCGCGTTCCACCTGTTGTGCGGTATCTACCTTGGCACGCTGTTCGTGTTTCGCGGATTCGGTATCACGGCGGCCGCGCACGCTTTGTTTAACATCGCCGTCGTCGCTCTGCGTTTCGCGTAGTTGTCCTATCCAGCAGGCCGGTCCTTATCTGCTTCCCGGTGCCTTCTCAATGGCTGCGATTTCGTGGTGATCGACCCAGATCACGCGGCAGGGGGCGCAGGAATCGATCACGGCGTTCCCCGGCCCGTAGTACGCGTGCGTTTCCATTGGGCGCTCGCACTTCGGGCAATGCAAGCGTCGGTCGAACTGTGCCCGATCGAGCGGAGGCGGCACAACGTCCGGGCTCCGGTAAGTTGCTCGCTTTTTCTGCACGATGAACGAGAAGGTTTCGCTATCGGAAAGCACGCCTCGGCACTGGTCACAAAAGACAACGCGGGCTCCGTCGATCGACGCGTGCTGCATGATCCCCGCACAAGCGGGGCAACTTTCGTCCGCGGGCTGGCCCAGCGGCTTGACCCCGTCGGCCGATTCGGCAAGTTCCTGCGGAAAATTGAGCGTCGCGCAGAATCCGCAGCGAAAGTGATTACGCCCCTCGATCAGCTCCAAAGGAGCGCCACAATTGTTGCAGTTCATGATTAGCGCGACGGTGGATCAAACGGATTGTAGTCGTCCGGAAGTTGCTCGCTGGCGGGCTGCGATTCGCGCTTCGAGCCTTGTTGCGAGATTCCCTTAAAGAACGCCCGCGAAACACTTTGCCAAATGCTCGTTGCGGGTTTCGGTGAATTCTCGCCTTCCTCTGGGGCCGGTTGCTGGGGGGCGTCGTTGTACGGATTGTGGATGCTCCGCGAAGGAACCTCGCGAACGTGGTAGATTTTATCTTCTTCACGCACGGTATTGACATGCTGCGCTTCGACTTCTCGTAGCGTTGATCCCTGGTTACGATCCTCTTGTTCCACTTCGGCGATTGCTTGCTCAAAATGGGGGACAGGCGGCAGCGGCATGTTCATGGCAACTTGCGAGGCGGTCTTCGCATCGCGGTACCAGGTGAGCAGCGGCTCGACCTGTTCCAACTGCCGGCCGGCATCTTGCCATGCCGCCAGCGCGTTCTCGCCCGCTTCGCGGCGGCGGTCATACTCCGGCCGGTCGGTGCGAAACGTGTTGAAAACCTGAATGCGGAAGTAGCGAAATTCGCGCTTCACCTCGCGCTCAGCCTGGTCGACCGCGTTGGCATCCGCGCAAGCCGGCAAGGCGAAGTAGGCGATCGTCAGGGCAACGGCGATTGTCAATCGACTCATTTTCGAAACTCCCAAGTCAGTAGTTGGCGCTTTAGCCCAGTCCCGCGGTTCATGTAGATGGAAGGGCCAAAGTACACGCTCTTAGCGAAAACGTAGGTCACACGCGGGGTTAGTCAACGCGGACTGGGTTGTGTTGTTCCGGTTGAACCGATTGTTCTAGCAGGGCGCGCACGTCAGCCAGCCGTTAGAATCACTGAGGCACAAAGCCCTTCATCAGGAACCTCGCCTAGGCGGCCATCCGGACGATTTATGCGTCAACTATTTCGCCCTCTGGTATTGATCGTTCTGGCGATGGCGGTACCGCTGTTGCCATTTTTGGGCTGGGCGGGCGAGATCGATGCGTGGTACAAGCAGTTCGTTGACGACCCACCCCCGCCGATGTGGACCGCGCTGCTGGTCGTCGGATCGCTGTCGACCGACATTTTTCTGCCGATCCCTTCCAGCGTGGTCAGCACGCTGGCCGGTTCGCAGTTGGGTGTCGTGGGAGCGACGTTCACGTCGTTCGTCGGCATGACCTTGGGGGCGATCATTGGGTTCGCAGTCGCCGGAGCGTGGGGCCGACCCGTGGCCCGTTGGTTCACAAAAGAAGAAGACTTGCACCGAATGGAAGAACTGACTGAGAAACTTGGCCCGACGGTGTTGGTGGTCACCCGTCCCGTACCGATTTTGGCCGAAGCCAGCGTGCTGTTGGTCGGTGTCAACCGAATGCCCTGGCGAACTTTCCTGCCGCCCGTCATGCTGGCCAACTTCGGGTTGTCGTTGGCCTACGCGCTTTCGGGAAAGCACTTGTCCTTCCTGTACGCGATGCTCGGAGCCGTCGCCTTGCCAGTGCTGGCGGCCTGCATCGTCCGCTGGGTTTGGCCCGAAGGGAAACAGCAAAGCGGAAAGTCCGACCGCGGCGAGCGACATCAGCTTGGTGACACTGAAGACTAAGATGGGAAGCTATGGCACTGGTCACTCTAAACGAACTGACGATCGGCTTTCGCGGGCCGCCGCTGCTCGAGGAGGTAAGTTGTCAGATCGAGGCGGGGCAGAAGACCGGTCTGCTGGGACGCAACGGTGCGGGCAAGACCACGCTGATGCGTTTGTTAATGGGCGAAATTCAGCCCGATGGCGGCGAGATTGCATTCGCCCCCGAGACCACTACCGCCTTCCTGCAACAAGATGTTCCTAGCGATCTGACGGGATCCATCGCCGAAGTGGTTGCCACTGGACTGCCGCCGCACGCGCAGGATGAAGATTGGAAGTCGCAGCAGCAAGTCGAACAGATTGTGTCGCGGATGGAACTACCCAGCGATGCAGAGTTCCAAACGCTTTCCAGCGGAATGAAACGCCGCGTGCTGCTCGCCCGGGCAATTGTATCGCAGCCGGATCTGTTGCTGCTCGACGAGCCGACCAACCACCTCGACATCGACGCCATCGATTGGTTGGAGACGTTCCTCGCCGGCTACCGCGGCACGCTGCTGTTCGTCACGCACGACCGGATGTTCTTGCGCAAACTCGCTGGGCGAATCCTGGAAATAGACCGTGGAAAGCTGTTCGATTGGTCGTGCGACTACGACACGTTTCTGATCCGAAAGGGGGCGGCTCTCGAGGCGGAAGAAAAACAGAACGCACTGTTCGACAAGCGGCTGGCCGAAGAAGAACGCTGGATTCGTCAAGGCATTAAGGCACGGCGCACCCGAAACATGGGGCGCGTGCGGGCGCTGAGGGCGATGCGGCAAGAGCGTAGCCAGCGCCGCGAAGTGGCGGGAAGAGTCGGCCTGGAGATTCAACAGGGACAGCGCAGCGGAACGATCGTCGCGGAAGCAGAAGGTATCTCCTTCGCCTACGGTGATCGGACGATTGTCAGCGGCTTTTCGACGACCATATTGCGGGGCGACAAGATTGGCGTGATTGGGCCCAACGGTGCGGGCAAGACAACGTTGTTGCGGATCCTGCTCGGCCAACTTGAGGCCCAATCGGGCAACGTGCGGTTGGGAACAAATCTGCAGATCGCTTATTTCGATCAACAGCGCGGTCAACTGAACGAAAACGAGACTGTTCAAGAGAACGTCGGCGAAGGGTACGACATTGTAGGAGAGGGAGAGCAGCGCCAACACGTGATTGGCTATCTGCAAAGTTTTCTCTTCACCCCAGAGCGTGTGCGAACCGAGGTTCGGTTCCTCTCTGGCGGCGAACGCAACCGCGTCTTGCTGGCCAAACTGTTCGCGAAGCCGGCGAACGTGATTGTACTGGACGAACCAACGAACGATCTCGACGCTGAGACGCTGGAAATCCTGGAGGCGCGGCTGGTTGAATACAAAGGCACGCTGCTGTTGGTCAGCCATGATCGGGAGTTTCTCAACAACGTCGTCGGCAGCACCATCGCCTTCGAAAGCGACGGAGTGCACGAGTACATCGGCGGGTACGACGATTGGGTACGGCAGCGTGATCAGCGACGAGCGGCGAAAGGTGAAGTGCGAGAGGCGAAACGCGAAGGGCGAGGCGCGAAGCCGAAGACAGAATCCTCAGCAGGCAAAGCCCCTCGAAAGTTGCGATATAAGGAGCAGCAGGAATTGGACGCGTTGCCGGCGCGGATTGAGAACTTGGAAGCCGACATCGCCGAACTTCACCAACAAATGGCGGAGCCGGAGTTCTATCAGCAAGCTGGCGATGTGATCGCTGCGGCCACTTCGCAATTGAGTGAACTGGAGAGCGAGTTGTCGGGCGCTTACCAGCGGTGGGAAGAGTTGGATTCGTAGTGGTTGGTAACGATCGGCGATTTGTGCTTACCAACTCGATCAAAGACTGGATCGACCTGAGGGCATCCCCGGCGTTTGGAAGTTGATATGGCGTTTCTCAATCGCATCCAGCTCCCGGCTCATCCAGATGTTCAATGCGACGAATGACTCCAAATTTACCCGAATCCGCCCCAGCCCTTCTTCGCCAGTCAGGGCGATTTGAAAGTCCCCAGGCGGGGTGCCGGGGTCAGCGGGAGTGGGATGGGAAGGGATTTGATCACTCATAACAAACTCCGGGAGATCTTCTCCACGCTTTTAGATGCCGAAACCGAACAAAAGGTTCGCGCATTAACTCAAGCGGGGGAACGATCCCTTTGTTACGAGAGAAATCGTTACGAGAGAAATCGCCTACAGCCCGTTATTTTGGCAGCCGCCCCCGCTCAACTTTGGGGAACTCGCCGGTCAAAGCTTTCATGAACGCGACCAGGTCTTGCTTGTCCTGATCAGTCAATTCCAGCTTCTTCATCTTTTCGCTGAGGTGCGGGTTCGGATGCCCGCCTTTGGCATACCACTCGACGACTTCTTCCAGCGTGTTCTGGCTGCCGTCGTGCATATAGGGAGCAGAAGACGTGATGTTTCGAACCGTCGGCGTTTTGAATGCCCCCTTATCCTTCTCGTCCTTCGTCACTTCGTAGCGGCCCAAGTCGGGCATCTCAACTTCCATGCCGACGCCCAGGTTGTGGTACTTCTCATCCGAGAAATTCGCACCAGCGTGGCAGGCGGTGCAGTTTCCTTTCTCGGTGAAGAAGATCTCGCGGCCGCGTTCGGCCGATGCGCTAAACGGGTGCTTCTCGCTCGCGGCGACCAACTCCATGTACTCTTCGTAGAGATCCGGGTCGTCCTCTTTGAGCAGTTCGAGGTCTTCCAGATCGGCTTCGAACGTGTTTCGGAACACCCGCAGCGGCTCCCAATAGTCGTAAGCTGACGGCCCGGTGACCAGGGTGCGTTCGAACGTGGCGATGGCCTTGCCGATGTTGTCGATGGTGACCCCGTCATCGAAGATAGCATCGAACTGCCGCTTGTAACCCTCGATGCCGGCGACGCATTCCACGCATGCCTCGTGGGTGTTGCCCATTTCGATGGGGTTGGCGATCGGGCCGACGGCTTGCGCTTCGAGCGACTCCGCTCGGCAATACCAAAACTGCGCGCCGCTGAGAATCCGGTTGTAAGCGACCGGCGAATTGA
>CALBTA010000164.1 GCA_937967755.1 uncultured Planctomycetaceae bacterium
GGGGCATCGACGCGGCGCGGGCTGCTCAGCGCGATGGCTTCCACGCAAACCGGCTCGTTGTATGGCCCTGCCGCGCGGGCCAATTCCGACGCAGCGAAAACATGCCAAGACCAATGGTGCCACGCCCCGGCCAGCGCCGCGACCGCCAACAACAACGGCAACGCCGCGATCCGCTGGCGGCGAAGCAACCGAGCCAGCGCCCAAACCGACAGCGCGGCCCAACTGCCAATCCACCACGCTGTGACAGAAACGTCAACAAGAAACCGGTCCGCCACAATCCCCGCCGCCACGGCAGCCGCCACCGCCGCCAGCGGCTGGCGAAACGCAAACGGTTCGCGGCTTCGCGACAAGGCTTCCAAACGCGCCAACCCGCTGCCCTGCACTTTCCTGATTGTGCTTGTGAGCGAAGACTAAGCTGGCATTATGGGGGCCGCGTTCACGTGCATCAACCTAACAGAGCAAAGTGGCCGGATACGTTCAAACCGGGTTAGCAAACCGATCTTACCGGGCGCGACCTCATCCGGTGGTTTGGGCCACGTGGCTGCGAACAGAGTGCGACAACGCGCAACCCGAAGGGTTGTCAGCCCTTGCGGCAATCTACCCTACTGGGTAAATTCTACTATTACCAACGCGGGTTTTTTGCGCTAGTTTGCGAAGTCAAGCACTCAACAGGTAAAGCAATGGCACATAAAAAGGGACAAGGCTCCAGCCGGAACGGTCGCGACTCGAACGCTCAGCGGCGCGGCGTGAAGCGGTTTGGCGGGGAAAAGGTGATCGCGGGGAATATCCTCGTCCGCCAGTGCGGCACGAAATGGCACCCGGGCCGCGGTGTCGGGCAGGGTAATGATTACACCTTGTTTGCGCTGGTCGACGGGGTCGTGAAGTTCGACCGCAAGGGTCGCCGGATCAACGTTGTGGAAGCCGAAACAAATTGAGTGGACGGGTAAGTTCGCACATCAACGGCTCGCCACGCGGGCCGTTTTTTTATGCCCCTAGTTGGTTCTAGAAAACCATGTTCGTAGATCGTGTAACCATTGAAGTGCAAGGCGGCCGCGGCGGCGATGGCTGCCTTAGCTTTCGGCGGGAACGTTTCATCCCCCGCGGTGGGCCCGATGGCGGAGATGGCGGCAACGGCGGCAGCGTGATCTTGAAAGCCAATTCGGGTGTTAACAGTCTTTCCAACTTGGCCCACAAGAAACAATGGCGGGCGGAAAAAGGAACGCACGGGAGCGGGTCGAACCGGCATGGCAAACGGGGTCAGGACATCGTTTTGGAAGTTCCGCCCGGAACGGTTGTGACTGACACCGAAGGCCAGTACGTCATGAAAGATCTGGCCGCCGACGGCGACGAGGTGATCGCGGCCCGCGGAGGCAAAGGTGGGCATGGCAACGTGCGGTTCAAGTCTTCCACGAACCAGGCCCCGCGCGAACACACCAAAGGCGAAGAAGGCGAGCACCGCCGGCTGACGTTAGAACTTAAGTCGATTGCCGACGTCGGCCTGATCGGGCTTCCCAACGCTGGGAAAAGCACGCTGCTCAGCCGGTTGTCGCGAGCCCGGCCAGAGATTGCGAATTACCCTTTCACCACCAAGCACCCCAACCTGGGCCGCGTGCAAATTGATCGCGACCAGTCGTTCGTCATGGCCGATATTCCCGGCCTGATTGAAGGGGCCCACGAAGGCGTCGGCCTGGGGCACGAGTTTCTGCGCCACATCGAACGGGCGGGCATCCTCGTTCACTTGGTGGAACCGGTTCCCGTCGACGGTAGCGACCCAATTTCCAACTACCAATCGATCCGCCACGAACTGATCGAGTACGGCCATGGCCTGGAAGACCGGCCAGAAATTGTCGCAATCACAAAAGCCGAACTGCCCGAAGCCCCGGAAGTTCGTGACCTGTTGGCCGAAGAAACTGGCGGCGATGTCCTGCTCATTTCCGCCGTGACGGGTGAAAATCTGAACCGATTGATTGGGGCGATTTCGCAGGAGCTGGCCCGCGAATGTGTGTAGCAAGCCGAGCGCACCAGCCAAACGCGCGAGCCTGACGCCCTACGTCGACACCAACATCCCGTCGTCACACATCGGCATGGGGCGCGGGGGTTGAACGATGTCCAGATCGTCACGCTGTTGGGCTTCCTCGAAGTATGCCGTTGAGCATTCTAACTCGGCGACCGTCAGCGTGTCTTGGATCCACATCAACCGGGCGTCAACCGGTTCGACCAGCCCGATGGTCGATAGCGCCGCCCGCAGCACTTCGCGATCGGTGGGGTAATGGATCGGTACCATCCCTGACGTCGCATGCCCGCTGGTGATGGCGTTCACCCATGTTGCTTCCTGGTCCATTTGCTCGACCGCCCGGGTCAGACAGAATTCAGACAGCCCGATCCCGCAGGCGTTTCCGTGTGATTCTTCCGTCAGTCCGCGAATGACGATCCGTTTAATCTTCGGCCACTCGTCAGGCTGAGCCCGGTGGTCGTCGAACTTGCGTCCGACCACATTGGTATCCATGCCCGAGCCACTAATGTTCTTTCCGATTTGATCGACGATCAGCACATCCGACTGTTGAAACGGCAGTCGCGGCATCCACTCTTTGGCTTGAATGAGTAGTTCCTTCTCGCGCGTTTCGAAGTCTTCGGGCGCAACCGCTTCGATCAACGCGGTCTCGTCGTACCCGTTTTCCACGGTAGCGACGCCGCACAAAATGTTGCAGCGCGAGAGTACCTCCCGGGCGACGCTGCGAACGATCTGCCCGAAGCTGTGAGTTTGAATCACCTGGTGGTAAATCTTCGCGCCGTCGTGCTTGCCAAGGCCGATCAACATCATTTTCATCAGCCCGCTTTCGATGTCGCCGGCGAAACCGGTGTGCGGCTTGACCCGTCCGCAGACAACGACGTGATCGGCGGCAAACGCATGCTTGTCGAAGTACACCGGGAAGCCTTCAGCGGCATCGCAGACCACCACTGTTTCCATTGAAGCCCGAATCGGACAGCCGCAGAACTCTTCTGTGATGCCGTAGCCTTCGATGATCTCGCGCTGCCCCTGTTCAGTTCCTCCGCCGTGGCTGCCCATCGCAGGCACGATGAACGGCTTTCCACCAAGCGTTGTCAGGTGATCGACAATTGTCTTGATGATGACGTGGATGTTCGCGATGCCCCGGCTGCCGGCGGTAATGGCCACCGATTGCCCGGGCGCGATGCGCCGGTTCAACTGCAACTTCGCCAGCGCTGCATGCACTGCTGCCGCCGGGTCAGTCACTTGTGGGCGCGGAAACCGCTGGCGGACACGGAATATCTGGGGCAGTGCTTCCATATCAAAGTCGCTCTGGCTGGCGGTGCGGGTAATCCGTAGACTTCTGCGCGCTTGCGCGAGCGCTATTGCCATTCTACCGAACATTATAGCCGCGCACCTATCGTCGCTATTCGCTGCGCAAAACGTGTTCTTCCGCAGAGTGAACGGCGACCATCAAGGATACTCAGCAATATGTCTGACCGCTCGAACAAACGCCGCCGCCCAAAGCGGTTGCGCTGGATCGTTGGGCTTACGCTACTGGCGTTGATCGCCGGTGCGTGGTTCGCCCCAACGATCGTCGCCACCACGTCGCTGCGGCATGAGATCTTGCCAAGGCTGCTGCCCGAAGCGAAGGCGCAGTTCAGCATTGAATCGGCCTCGCTGGGGTGGTTCTCGCCCGTTCAACTAAGCGGCATCGAAGCCCGCGATGCCGATGGCAAGGCCCTCGTGACTGTCGACAGCCTCGCCAGCGAGAAAACGCTATACCACCTGGTGAGCGATTCGGCAAATTTGGGAAAGTTCACGGTCGTAGGACTGACCGCACATGCTGACGTGCGAGAATTGAACAGCAACTTGGAAGACGCTTTCGGGCCTTCGCTGCAAAACGGCGACGAAGACACGCCCACGAACGTGCAGGTAGAAATTCGCGATAGTACGATCCATCTCCACGATGCCCTCGCCCGGCGCGATGCGCAGATTAGCATCTCGCAACTTCAACTGATGCTTGCTCCGGCTTCAGAAATACCTCTGGACGTTGTCGCGCAAGGATCCGTTGGCGACGGAGCGGCCGCCGGAGCCTTCGAGGTTAAAGCCCAAACGCAGGCCGCCGCCGTCGAAGGACAAGCCGTCGAAACCACTCACGTGCGAGTGGTTTCCGACGGCGTTCCGCTTTCGCCGCTGGCCTGCATGCTTCGCCGGATCGCCGGTCCAAGCGACATCGCAGGAGCGATTTCTGGTGACGTGAACCTCTCGTTCAGCGACGTGCCGAACTCCCCCGTTCAAATTTCGGGGCAGGCCAACGGACAGCAAATTCAACTCGCCGCCGCGAAGTGGTTGGGGCAAGACGTGTTTCAGACGTCGGTCGCCTCCTTTGCGGGCGACGTATCGATTGGATCGCAACGCGTAATGGCCAAGAATGCCCGGGTGCAACTCGATCATGGGCACGTCACCCTCAACGGATCGATCCCACGTAGCCTGACCGGCGACGTTTCCGCGTGGCAGGCGCTATCAGTCTTAGCCAACGAAGATTTGCAAGCCGGCGGAGAGGTGAACCTGGCCCAACTCGCGGCCGCTTTGCCCGACACGCTGCGTATACGTGAAGACACCAACATCACCGGCGGCAGCCTGACCTTCAACATCGATAGCCGAACCAACAATGGGCTTCGCGCCTGGCAGGTTCAATTGGCGACGACCGACATCACCGCCAATTCAGCCGGGAAAGCGATCGTTTGGAACCGTCCGATCGTGTTGCAGGCGGCGGCACACCAAAGTAACGCCGGACCTGTGATCGATCGTCTGAGTTGCACTTCGGACTTCATCGAAATTACTGGGCAGGGCCATCTGAACGATGCGACGCTCTCCGCCCGGGCCGACTTGACGGAATTGTCTCAACAGTTGGGACAATTCATCGATACCCAGGGATTGGCGTTAGCCGGTTCGGCACACGGGCAAATGCGGTTTTTGAGAGATGGCCAAAGCCAATGGGTCAACGTCAGCGGGAAAGCCGAAATGACGAACCTGCAAGCGGTCGTTCCCAGCGTGATGGCGGTGAACGAGCCGCAGCTTTCGCTTAGCCTCGACGCCCGCATTCTCCCTTCGCCCGACTATTCGGAGTACGGCGTGCAGCAAGGCGCGGTAACGTTGACCGCCGCGGCTGACACCTTGGCGGCCCGGTTCAGCAAGCCGGTAACGCTTTCGCGAGAGCTAACCGAGCTGCCCCTGCGGATTGACGCCAAAGGCGGAGCCGCCAGTTGGGGCAACCGGCTGAATTGGCTGCTGCCGTTGGATGGCTGGAATTTGGAGGGCGACATCTCGCTGGTTGCTGACGTCGAACTGGTGGGCAATGACGTTCGCCTAATCTCTTCGCAGTGCGATCTGAACAATCTGGTGGCAATCGGGCACGGGCATAGTTTGCGAGAACAGCAGGCGCAGCTCACCGCGACGGGCAACTGGATCTCGGCGGCGAACAGACTCGACGCGAAGGTCGCTACCGTTGCGACTACAAGCTGGTCGCTGCGGGGGGACGATGTCGTCATTCAATTCAAGCCGGCGGGCCCGCCCGATGTGAACGCTCGGTTGGCGCTGCGCAGTGATTTGCGCCGCACCATTGCATCTGTGCGCGAGGCCCGGGCGGCTCCGATCACTGGCGTACGCGGCATCGCCACGGGCGATGTGTTGCTGACGTTCGTCGACGGCATCGCCACGGCGGATGTCGTTTCGCAGATCGAAAACCTCGTCGTCGAAACGCCCGTCCAGCCGCCGGCAGCCAGCGGCCCAGCAGTTCGCCCCGTCGCAACGTCGCGAGCGATGAACACGTTGTGGACCGACCGGCAACTAAAACTCGCGGGCCGAGTGGTGTACCATCCTGCCGCAGACAAGCTACAAATTCCGAAATTCGAAGCGGAAACCAACGGTGCGAAACTACTTTGTGCCGGCGAGCTGACGTCGCTTTCGGCTACGCCGTCGGTCAACATCCAAGGCCAGGCCGACTACAATCTCGCCGCGCTGGTGCAACGGTTGCAACCGGCGCTCGGCAGCAACATTCAGCTAGTCGGCAGCGATACGGCGAAGTTCGCAGTTCAGGGACCACTCGCGGTAACCGCGACGGCCGCTGGCGACACTGCGGAAGCGTCCACTGCAGGCGGCAGCGGCACAGCCAACACCGCCCGCGTACCGCCCGACTTGCAGGCTTCGACCCAGTTCAAGTGGGAAAGCGCAAAGCTGTATGGGTTGCCGATTGGCGAAGGGGAATTTCATGGGCAACTGCGTAAGGGCATTTTAGATATTAAGCCAATTTCGGTCGCGGTTAACGACGGCCGGCTGAATCTGTCGCCGCGGTTCTATCTGAATGAAGCCCCAGCGACGATGACGCTCGACCGTGGACCGCTGTTGGAAAATGTCGAGCTGACGCCCGAGATGTGCCGCGATTGGCTGAAGTACGTCGCGCCGCTACTGGCCGATGCCACGCAGTGCCAAGGGAGGATCAGTGCCCAAATTGACCGCGCCGCCTTCCCCATCGATGCGCCGGAAACGGGATCGCTCGCCGGGACGTTGACGATTCTCGGGGCCGATGTTCGCGCGGGGGCGCTGGCGATGGGGTACATCAATTTGGTGCAACGCGTTGAAGGCGTTCTGCAAGGCAAGCCGCCCGAATCGACCGCGGTCGGATCTTCCGTGCGCCTAGTGCATTTGGACGAGCAGCAGTTGAACGTTTCGATGGCCGATGGGCGAGTTCACCACCAAGGACTGAAGATGAAAATTGGCGACGTCGACGTGATTTCATCGGGCAGCGTGGGGGCTGATCAATCGCTCGACCTAATTGCCGAAATCGCCGTACAAGATTCGTGGATCGAAGGGCGGAGCTACCTCGTCGGCCTGCAAGGACAAACTTTGAAGATTCCGATTCGCGGAAACGTCGGCCGACCGCGGATCGACTATTCGCTCATCGAAGAGATTGGGCGCAGGACTCTCACCGGCGCGGCATCGAATGTATTTCGCAACGAAGTGAACAACCTGCTCGGCGATTTATTGAAGCAACCGAGCGATCGCACGCCGCAATCGCCCGACGGCCTGCGGGCACTGCAAGGTAACCCGCTGTTTCGAAATCTGCTGCCGCCCGAGGGGACGGCCCCTCCTGCCGGAGGGGCACCCACGCAACCGACCATTCCGCCCCTAACACCGCCCCGCGTGGAATTTCCTGGCACCGGTGGCACGCGGTAACGATCTCAACTCGGCCGTTTAACGCGCGTGGTAGCTGTTGGGTGGTATCGATCGTGTGGGTTGAAGTATCGCCGGCGCGTCAAATTCACCGTGTGCCCCACGAGATTTTTTGACCAACGGCGGATTGTGAGCTACGTTTGCGTGGCCCTGTTTAGGCCGCTCTCGCCGCGTTGGATTTCCGCTTTCTCTTGCTCTGGAAATGCGTCATGCTGATGGTTCACGCTGCGCGAACGATTGTTCTGCCCTTGGTGATGACCGCGGCCGTGTGCGCTTATGCGGAAGAACCAACGTCCACCGCCGATACCAAAAAGGAAAACGTGAAATACGCCATCGTCATCCACGGAGGAGCCGGTTCCACCCCGGCCAAGCTCGACGAAACGAACAAGGCCCGGTACGAGAAGTCACTCGCCGCCGCCCTCCAACACGGGCGCGACATGCTGACGAAAGGGGCGACAGCGCTGGATGTTGTCGAGCGAGTGGTGTGCATTTTGGAGGACGATGGCCTGTTCAATGCCGGCAAGGGATCGGTTTTTAACTCCGCGGGTCAGCATGAGCTGGACGCTTCGATCATGGATGGGCGCGATCTTTCGTGCGGCGGCGTCGCGGGTGTGACAACCGTGAAGAACCCGGTGTCGCTAGCACGGATGGTGATGACTGAAACGCGCCACGTACTGCTGGCGGCCGATGGCGCGGAGCGATTCGCTGATGAGATGTCAGTTAATCGCGTGCAGCCGGAGTATTTCGACACGAAGCGCCAATACGACCGCTGGCAGTCAGTCCGCGGGGCGGCCGACGCCGCGGCTGCCGAAGCCGCCGACGAAGAAAGCAAGATGGGTACGGTCGGTTGCGTGGCGCTGGATGTTCACGGCAACCTGGCCGCCGCGACCAGCACGGGCGGCATCACCAACAAACGCTTCGGCCGCGTTGGTGATTCGCCGATTATTGGCGCCGGCACTTACGCCAACAACGAAACCTGCGCGGTTAGTTGCACGGGAACTGGCGAACACTTCATTCGCAACGCCGTGGCGTTCGATGTCTCCGCCCGCATGGCCTATAAGGGAGAGACCGTCGCGGAGGCGGTTCGACAGATCGTTCACGAAAAACTAAAGGCCGGCTACGGCGGCATCATCGCCGTCAGCCGCACTGGGGAAATCGCCCTGGATTTCAACACCCCAGGAATGTTCCGCGGCGCAGCCGATTCCAGCGGGCGATTTGAAGTTGGTACGGGGCGGTAAGACATGGGCGGGATTTTCCAAAATCCGCCAGGCGAACCCGCGCGATCGCAGTTCCGCCTCCTGCGAGTCTGAAGTGTTTTTCCACGAAGCCCGTAGAACGCAGTTCCACTGCGTGCGAGGCTGGTATACCTGGCCCCGTTTTGGGGTCCATTGCAGCGGCTTTGCCGCTGAAAACGCGCCGAAGGGGCAGCAATATTCCAGCCGGGCATCATCCTGGGTTTTGAGTTGGCCGGGGAGCCTCGGAAAAATTCTTAGAATTCTTGCCGGAAAAGTGTACTGCGCTCTCGGTTTTGAAGTGCAACACTTGTGGCTCATAAGAGG
>CALBTA010000165.1 GCA_937967755.1 uncultured Planctomycetaceae bacterium
TCAATGCTTGCCAGTTCAAGACCAGCTTTCAACTGATCAGCGATGCGCAGCGCCAGCTCGCGCCGGAGTTCTTCCGATTCCTTATCAAGCGAATGTGTCGATAGCCAACGGACCACCCCGTCTTGAACAGTCGATTCCATGCGGTCGCGCAACGAGGCGTCCCGTTCGGCCCGAATCCAATCTTGAATTTCGTTAAAAAAAACTGATGTGGCACCTTCGCCAGAATCACCGGGGCGGAGTTCCTGTTCCAGCGCGGCCCAAGACATGACCGTATCGATTCGACGGTCGAGAAACGCCGGTTCCTTTGCTGCCGAAAGCTGGTGGTGCTGCTCGACGGCATCTACAAACCAGACGCGTTTGAGGTGTTTGATATTTTTGTTGAGCTTCGACTGCTGCGACGATGTCAGTTCGGCACCGGGTGCCACATCTAACCCTGCGCTCAGCTCTTTTTCCAATCGTCGGACCAGACTGATTTGCACGTCGGCGGGTTCAGTAGAGATATCCGCCACCACCAGCCACCGCAGCACCGCTTCGATGCTGGCGGTTTCCGGGTTGGGCTTGCGCATCAGCATCCAACCACCCGCGAGCGCTACTCCCGCAATGACGACCAGCAATGCGGCTGCGATCAACGCGGGGCGAATTCGACCTTTCGTTTTTCCCATGTCTTGGCTTTGTGTCGATGAATCTCTTTGAAAGCAGCACGCCCGGGTGGTCCACGCTGTGCATATTCGTTGTTGTCGTACAATCCGCGGAAATGTGATAAACTATTCCACATCCCGCGGGCAAGGTTAGAAGTTATACCTTTGCCCGCCGGCTAACGTTTCAATCGCCATGTGATCTTGCCGGCCAGGCATGAGATTTCGGCGCACTTTCTTACTGAAGCACGGAGCAACTTAGACAGATGCCAAAATTCAATACGTCCATACCCAACCCGCTTGGCAAAGACAAGGCCCGCGGTGCCGTCGAAGGTCTTTTGAACCGCGTTACCGAAAAATACGGCGATCAAGTCACGGGGCTGGAGCAATCGTGGGAAGGCGACACGTTGAGCTTCGCGATGACTACCTACGGATTCAAGATCACGGGGAACCTGGTGGTTGAAGACAGTCAGGTGACGGTTGCCGGCGACTTGCCGTTCGCGGCTTCGATGTTCAAAGGAAAGATCGAAAACTCGATCGGCACAGAACTGGAAAAGTGCCTGGCCAAAGCCGAAGGCGAAGAGGGAGCAGAAGCGACGGCTTAAACGGTGAATGATCGAAGCGTTAATCGAAAACGCGTATCGTCTCACCTTCGATCTCGTACTTCAGCGCCGCCGGGGACAGTACTGCGGTAAGTAATTCATCAAGCGAAACTTCTTTAACGTTGATCGAGATGTCCTTCGTCAAACGTCGTTCCACGGTGACATCGAACTCAACCGTCTTGCCGAGTTGATTGCCCAGCGCCCGAATCACGCCGCCGACGGGTTTGTTTTCCACCGTTAGCGTGTAGTTCTTTTCGCCAGTATCAGTAGGCGGGGTGCGTACCCGCTCGCCACTGAGCAGTCGGGCGATTGCGTCGTGCACTTCCCAGCGGCCGTCAACGACCAGTTGCCGGCCGTCGTTGCTGATCTTGGCATCGGAGTATTGCGCGCCCAACCGAGTTGCGAGTGACTTCGCATTACCGCCGGCATCGTACCTTCGCAGTAGCGACGCTTGTTGCGGCATCGGCGCAAGCCTAGCGGCATCACCTTCGGGCGAAAGGTCGAACGTTACGTGAAACCCCGCCAAGACCAGCGATAGCTTCGCCGCGAAGTCGAGCGGTGGCAACTTTTTGGCCGGCCACAAGTCGTGCGGCATATTCTCTTTCCCGACAATTCGCACGTCGTATTCCGATTCCAATTGGGCGAGCAGATCCCGCGGGTCGGTCAGCCGTTTCCACTGCCACGGTGCCGCTCGAAGCAGCGCCGCCCTGCGCTGAGGAGAGAGTTTTGCAATTTGCTCACGCCGTAGTTCCACGACGGTCGCTAACAACTCGGCCGTTTTCGGCGGACCGAAGTAGACGACCGAATCAACGCGGCTGGCGGCCGCCGAGTTCTTTTCGGCAAGTTGCTGCAGCATACGCTCCAGCGGAACGCCGCGGGCGCTGAACTCGATGGTTTGATCGGGATCGATCCGGCGATCGAGCAGAATCGCAATGTGCTGTGTTTCGGTAACGCGATGCAGTGAACCGCGCAGCGACTTTCCCTTCCAACTTACCGCGTCGATCGGTTGGGCCAATGTTTGGCGAAAACGCAATCCGGTTCGCAGTTCGCCGCGCTCATCGCCGACGGCCGTTCCTTGCATGTTGAACAGCACCAGTGCCGCGCAGCACCCAAAAATCAAACTCCGGCAGGGCGCGGACTTCAATGCTGATGATTGTTTCGTCAGCCGCTTAGGTAAAATCTTTCTCATCGCTCACCATCATGGTCGGGTACGCTAGCACCGCGTCCTGAAACTGTGCCTTGCCGCCGCTGTTTCATTGTAGCACTTCAGTATGAGTGATAGCACTTGGCCAGCGGGTAGGTAGAAAAGCTTGCGGCACGTTGTGGGCCGGCAATTCTCCAACTAGACTGAAATCTTACTGGCAATTGCATTGCTTTCGAGAACGACCAACGATGATTGTGAACCGCCGCAAACGGACCCTGCCAAAGCTCGTCCATTTCTACCGAGATTATTTGCTGGACGAGTTGGGCGCCAACTTCGTGCGGAGCGTTGCCGCCGTCTACAACATTGCATCGCTCAGGCAGCTTGCCTCGCGAGGCAGCCCGGTGATTCGGCGGGCTGCGGTGTTGGCTTTGGGCATGATCGGGGATATGGATGTCAACGATGCGTTGGGCGAGGCGCTGCGCGACGATGATCGGGGAGTTCGCTTGCTCGCCGATCAGTGGATTCGCGATATCTGGCTGCGGGGCGGCAGTTCCGCGCAACAGCAAAAACTGCGCGTCGCCCAACGGCACAATCAAAACTTTCAGTTCGCCCAAGCGTGGCAAGCGTGCACTGATTTGATTGCCGAAGATTCATCGTGGGCGGAAGCTTATCACCAGCGGGCGATTGCCTCGGCTTGCGCGGGCGAAGTTGATGCCGCCGCGGACGACTGCCGCATGGCTCTGGAACTGAACCCCTACCACTTCGCCGCCGCCGCTGCGTTGGGCCAGGCCATGATCGAGAGTGACGAGCATGACATGGCGTTGCAGTATTTCGAGTGGGCATTGCAATTGAACCCCAGTTTGGAAGGGGTCCGCGCCCGTGTTCAGCAATTGCAGCGGCAGTTAGGACGTTGATGCGGTTGCCACGCGCGTTGACAACCCTGCGGCCGCAACGCGACAATCGTCGCATGGCTAACGACGACGACCAGCAGATCGATCCGCTCGCGCTCTACCTTCACCTCGCCCGGGCAAGCGAACTGCGCAGGCAGCCGCTAGTTCGCGACCGTTTGCTAGTCATCGCCGCGGCCGAAGCGGCAGCCGCCAGCCTACCGCGCATCGCCGCGTTCTGCCGAGACAAAGTTCTGTCGCACAACCACGGGCATATGCTTCGCCGGTGGGAAACGGTCGAAGAAGCAACCGGCGAGGACGATTTCCTGCTGCATCTGAAACAGCTTCGGCGGCGCTTCCCACCGGAAAAGGCGGAGCAAATGTTGCATTCGCTGAACATTGACAGCGCTGGCCAGCGGGCCGCCTATTACAACGATGAGGAATACGCCGCCTCGATCTTCGGGCTGACGTTGGCGGAGTTGGAGCAGATGTTCCCTGGCGGGGAAGAGCCCGCGGAGTAAACAGACCCGAAGAGTTCGGTTGCGCCGGTTAAACTTCCCGCACCGAACATGCTCCCGGCGCACCCTTTGGAGGGTTGGTCGCCGCCGCCGCAACTTGCCCGCTAGCAAATGCCGATGAGGTAAGCATATCCTTCCCGCGTAGAGAGATTCCGAAAGATGCTCCGAAAACTTGCGTCAGTTGTCGTGTTGGCGGGTGCTGTGGGTGTGCCCTACGCTGTGTGGAACGAAGAAAACCCTGCGCAGTGGGCCAGCGGTTGGCTGGCGGGCGACGAGGGTGAACTGCCGGAAGATCAGCAGCCCGATGCGACGCTGGTCGCGCACTCTGAATTTTCGCCTGAGGGCGATGTGTTCGACCCGACCCTCTCTGGCGGACTGAACGCCGGCTTGCCCGAAGGAACCAACCGCGCAGCTGCTGAGCAACAGGCCGCGCATTCGGGCATTGTCTCGATGTCTGAAGTATTGCGGATGGATATCACCCCGGGCTGGGTGACGCAGCGTTGGCCGCGTGTGACCACGACGTTGGCTGACACTGAGTTAGATGGCCTGCGAGTTCCCTACGTCAGCGGCACGTCAACGACGGACGTGACCGGGTCGCTAACGTTCTATTTCGACAGCCGCGAGAAGCTGCAAAGAATCACTTTTCACGGCACAACGGGCGATCCGCACGAAATGACTGCGCTGCTGACCCAGCGGCACGACTTTCGGAAACAACAGCGCCTCGGCGGCGAGTTGTACACGCAATCGTGGCTGGGGCAAACTTCCAGCGGGTCCTACCTTCGGACCGCCGGCGCTTTGAACGCGGGGCAAAGCACTTCGCAATACGAAATTCTGCTGGAAATGAACCGTGCAAGTTGGCGAAGCAGTCTTAGCGATACGGCAGCACAGCTCATTGAGTGACCACACCGCTACTCACGTGACTCTGTGCCACTAGTTGACAACTCGCTGAGCTCGCGCTCCAGTTCGGCGATCCGCCTTTTCATCAAGTCAAGCTGCGATTGCACTTCGGCCAGCCGCTTGGCGCGCCGCTCGGCATCGACTGCCGCAGGTGGCGCTTCGACCTTGGGCGGTTCAAGTTCGGCCGGGGCTTCGTCCAAGATCGCTTCCAACTCTCGCAGGGCGTCGATGCCATCGCCGCGCACCTCGGGAATCTCGTCGACAACCGCCGGCGCGGGGGAAAGGACTTTCGGTCGCTGGCCCAGTTTCACGTTCAATTCGAAAATTTCATCGCCCCGCCTTACGTGAATTTTCGTCTCATCCCCTGCACGCAACGGAGACAATGCAGCCCCCATTTCGTCCAGGCTGCTGACTTCGTGAGGGCCGACTTTCAGCAGCACGTCGCCCGTTCGCATCCCGGCTTTGTGTGCGGGGGCTCCGTCGCGCACACTTTCAACGACGATTGTCCCAGAGCTATCAACAGCGACCAGCCCCAAGTAGCCAGGTGCAGCCGCCTCCGTTGGTTGGTTCTCTTTTAGCCGCTGCAATCGGGCGGCTTCTGCCGCGGCTTCCGCCTCGATCACGTTTTCAAGCTGATCCAAAAAGCCTTGGGCCAGCAATTCACCCGAACAGCAGTAGACCAGCGTGAACACGATCCAAGTGATACGCATTGCATTCTCCGAGGACTCTTTCTTAATTGACTCAGTGCTACGCAGCCCGAACATCACTCCGCACGCATGCGGTTTAGCGTCGATTCCAACGCGTCGGCCCGGCGGCGCAGTTCTTCGAGTTCCGCCTGCAACTCGGCAACACGGTCAGCATCGACCGGAACACGTGCCGCCCGCTCGGGCGTTGGCAAGCGCACTTCGGGTTCTTCCTCCGGCAGTAACGGAGGGATCTCGGCGGGCTCTGCTTCCGGCAACTCAGGCGGCTCGAGCGCCGGCGGGTCTTCAGGTAAATCGCCAGCGGGCGCGGGCGTGGGATTGGCGGGAATTTCCCACGCGTCGCCTTCAGTCAAATTGCGAGGGGCGACGGTTTGCAACGGAATCAATTGGCGGTAGCCGCGCCCGCCGACGACGTAAGTCAACTCCACCGGGCGATCCACCGGGACGCGCGCCATGATGGCCATCAAGTCTTCGACACATTCAATCCGCATGCCGTTCAGCCCAATGACGATCGCGCCGCGTGGCACGCCGTGTTGTTCGGCAGGCGAACCGGGAATGACGTTCTCAACCACCACACCCCAATCGGTGCGCGGCCCGAACAGCCGATAGGTTCGCGTTCTTAGCGGTACAACGTGCAGCCCCAGAATCGGCCGCTCGAAATTTTGCGCCGCGGTCGCCGGAGTCCCGTCGATGATAACTCGTTGGGCGAACCTATCGGCTGCCATCGAAATTGGAATGACAGCAGCGATCAGCAGGGAAATGGCAGCGCGCATC
>CALBTA010000166.1 GCA_937967755.1 uncultured Planctomycetaceae bacterium
CCCGCACGCGAGGATTTGATCGTGCAGAGCTGTGACAATTTGCTCGTCAGCCCCCAAGTGCTCTGCGACTTGCCACGCCTTTTCCCGGCTGCCCGATTGCGTCCGCGCTTCCTCAACGCGCGCTCGAATGTCTTCGATCAGGCGCCCGTGGAACAGTAGGTGCGGCTGGACGGTTACGCCCGGTCGCGGCTGGGCGATGGCCCAGGCGATGGCTTCGTCAAGCGTCGGTTGAGCCGCCGCCAAGAAGCATGTGCGGTAATCCGCATACTTGCTGATATCTGCGCGGCTGGCGGCGAATTGGTGAACCGCGGCGACTGCTTCGTCGTCGCTGCTGCCGCGGCCGATGAAGATTAGTAGCGTCTCTTCAATCGGAAAGGGCGAAGCCGCCAGCGGCGATTGGCATCGTCGTTGTGAAAGGTTCAGAACGGCTGGATGATCTTCCAGCGGTGCTGCCATCTGCCACTGCATATCGCCGTATTGGGAAGCTGCCGCCGAAATCGCGTCGGGGATATCCCGCTTCGCATGCCCGGCGGCGAACAACAGCAGCGGCGCGGCGATGAAATGGCGAATGCCTTTATCGGCGAGCGCTCGAACGCCCGCGTCGATGTTTGGCTCGGCCAGTTCCAGGAAGCAGCCTCCGACGTGTAACTGCGGCATGCTCTCTCGCAGTTGCTCGACCGCTTGCAGGAATTCAGCCTGCCCAAGGGCATCGCGCGTACCGTGCCCGACGACGAGGATGCCGGTTTCGGAAGTGGGGGTTTCGTGCGTCATATTCGCCATCACATGTGAGCGGCAAGGCGCTAGCCGCCGGTAAGTAGCGATTCACCAGCGGCTAGCGCCTCGCCGCTCAGTCCGTTTGCCCCCGCTACTGAGTGATAGCTTCCAACGCTAAGATAGATCAATGGCCAAACGCAAGACAAAGAAAACTGCCCAGCGGCGCACCGCCCCGAAAAAGGGCCAGCCCGCCAGCGGCGAGCGCTTGCAGAAAGTGCTGGCCGGGGCGGGGCATGGCAGCCGGCGTGCTTGTGAGGAACTGATCATCGCCGGGCGGGTCGACGTTGACGGAAAAACGGCCGACGTGCTGGGAACCCGCGTCGATCCCAATCGGCAAGAGATTCGCGTCGACGGGGTGGCGATTCCCAAGAAGCGGTTCCGTTACTATTTGCTGAACAAACCGACGGGTGTCGTTTCCACCAACCGCGACCCCAGCGGGCGGACGCGGGTGATCGACCTGGTGCCCGACGACCAGCGGCTGTTCACCGTCGGCCGGCTCGATATCAGCAGCGAAGGTCTGATTCTGGTCACCAACGATGGTGACCTGGCGAACGAACTGGCCCACCCGCGGTACGGCGTGGAAAAAGTTTACGAGGTGGAAGTGGCCGGCAAGCCCGAGGCCGACGACATTCGCAAACTGAAAACGGGCATTTACCTGGCCGAAGCGTTCGTGAAGGTTGAAAACGTCCGCGTCAAAAAACGCAAACCGCGCAGTACGTTGCTGGAAATCAACCTGCGTGAAGGCCGCAACCGAGAGATCCGCCGCATCCTGGCCCGCGTGGGGCATAAAGTTTTGCGGCTGCGGCGAATCGCCATCGGGCCGCTGCGTCTGGCGAACCTTCCCAGCGGAGCCTTCCGCGAACTGTCGCCGGCGGA
>CALBTA010000167.1 GCA_937967755.1 uncultured Planctomycetaceae bacterium
CACGCCCTTAACGGGCACATGGACCTGAACCATGCGCGTCTGCCAATTCCGCCACGGCCGCAGCTTTCGGCCCATGATAGCGACTTCGCCAGAACCCGCCAGAGGCCACACATGAGGGCTTCGCGGCAAATCTTCGCTGTAACAAATCTCCGCCGCCTGCGAATGGGAAGGTACGGCGCAATCCGCCGTGTTCGCAGTCCCTTTTCACGGAGACAGAGCATGCGTACTCAGCCCGAGGAACTTGCCGTTGCTGCGCGGGAGTCGAGCCTCGAGAATTCCTGCGCAGACGATACGACATTGCGGATGGAACTTCGCAGATTGCTGGCGGCCAACGCCGAGATGGATCGCCGAGAACCCGCGGCGCCACCCGCGGAACCTGCGGAAGTCCCAGAGCGCGTTGGGCGGTATCGGCTGCAGCGACTGCTTGGCCGGGGAGGGTTCGGGCATGTTTATCTGGGTCACGACGAGCAACTGCAGCGCGAAGTTGCCGTGAAGATCCCTCGGCTCGACCGGCTGATCACACCCGATGCCTTTCTGAACGAAGCCAGAAACCTGGCCCCGCTGGCGCACCCTCACATTGTGACGATCTTCGACTACGGCCAAACGGCCCAGGGCATTTGCTATGCCGTGTACGAGTTCGTCCCGGGCGAAAGCCTGGCGGCACGCATCGCGCGGGCGGCAACGAAGCAGCACGATGCCGCGCGATTGGTCGCGAAGATCGCTCGGGCGTTGGCCCACGTCCACGCCCACGGAATTTATCACCGCGACATCAAGCCCGACAACATCTTGCTCGACAAAGACGGCCAACCAAGACTGGCCGATTTCGGCCTGGCGATGAGCGAGCGCCAATGGCAAGACGACGTGCCGATCAGTGGAACGCCGAACTACATGAGCCCCGAGCAAGCCCGCGGCGATGCCGACATCGACGGACGCAGCGACCTGTTCAGCTTGGGCGCTGTGCTGTACGAACTGCTGACCCGGCACAAGCCGTTTGAAGGCGACAGCATCCGCGACACGATGACCCGCGTGCAAACGAAAACACCCAAGCCGCCGCGCGAATACGACGCATCGATCTCGCCCGAGCTACAGCGAATTTGTCTCAGAGCGCTCGAGAAAGAACGTAGCAACCGCCACCAAACGGCGACCGATCTGGCTGAGGAATTGGAGCGGTTTTTGGAGAACACTACACGCGGTGAAGCGACCGGTTCGACCAAACGCAATGGTCGAGACACCGTTGCGAATACCGTAACCTCGCGTCGAAGTGCGGGAGTTTCTAAGTCAGACGGCTCCAAGGGTTCCGATACCCCCAGTCCGATGTGGCGGCCACTGCTGATTTTCAGTAGCGTCGCGATCGCACCGTTGTTGGCTGTCGTGATGCTGGTTCAACCGGGAATCTTCGGCGAAAGCGATGCTAACGGACCATCGGATTTGAGCGTCGCCGACGCGGCGGCGACGGAGCATCTCCATCACGCGAACACGACGACCAGGAAGGCCAACACCATCCGCATCGGCGTCAAGCCTTGGGTTGGCTATTCTCCATTGGCAGTCGCGCAGGCGATGCAACTTTGCGACGGTGTCGATATTCAGTTCGTTCCGATTGACAACCTCGAACAAGCTCAACGCGCATTAGACCGCGATGAAATCGACGTCGGCATGTGGCTGGTCGATACCCACGCCCAAGCCCGGGCCAAAGGGGTGCCGACGAAAGTTGTGCTGAAGATTGACGTTTCGCAAGCCGCCGACGGCGTTGTCGCCCGCGACAATATTAAGTCGTTCAAAGACCTCGTGGGCAAAAGGGTTGCGTTCCAACAGGAAGATGCTTCGCACTATTTGATGCTCGCCCTTTGCGAGCGGTACGGCGTGGATATCGACGACATCGAAGCGGTGATCGTCGAAACGCCTGCCGTCGCGGCCGAGCGGTTCCTCACCGGCGTGGGGGATCAGCGCGTCGACGCCGCTGTGACCTACTTTCCGCATTTGCAAGACGCGGTTTACCTAACAGGGGCGGATCCCTCCTTGGAGCGTGAAGGTGCGCACCTGTTGGCCAGCGCGGCCGATGTTCCCGATACGATCGTTGACGTGCTCACGGTCGAAGAAAGCTACCTGGAAAACCACAGCGAAAATGTCGAAGCGCTCATTCGAGGCTGGTTTGCGGCGGTTCGCATTCTGTCTGATCCTTCGCACCCCAAACACCAAGGCGCAGTCGCCATTGCTTGCGCGTTTAACGGCAAACCAGGCGGAGCCGACTGGCGCGTCAGCCACCCCTGCACGCCCGACGAGTACCACGAAATGGCCGCCGGCATGGCCTACGGCGATGAAGACGCCAACCGCCAGTTCTTCCGCCGCGAAGCGGGCCAGCCCAGCCGCTACGACGAAAGTTTTCAGCGCGGGCAAGAGGTGTGGTTCTCACTAGGGCGTCTAAGCCGGAAGACCGAGCCGCGCGACGGCGATGGATCGGGTATAACCCTGCGCGTGTTATCGGGTTTGTAGAACAGTTGTCCTCAACTGTTCATCAATACACACTAACTGTTGCACAGAAACAATTGAGGACAATTGTTTTATTCCACAAACTTCCCGGCCAGCACCGCGCTGGCCTGTCCTTGCGGGGTGACGTTGGTACTCAGGACGGTGTCGCCGGGCGAAGTGTCGTCGCCAGTCACCACGTTAATGTTGCAATCGTCATCGGGCGTTTCGTAATTCAGCACCGGGAACAACTGCCCCTTCTCGATGGCCAGCAAACTGGCGATCAATTCGATCAACCCGGCACCCGCACCTAGGTTGCCGAAGTAGCTCTTGGCAGCGGTGACCGGAACCGGCGAACTTCGATCGGCAAACACATCACCAATCGCCGCCGCCTCTTCCGCGTCGCACTTGGTGGCGCTTAGCCCGTGGGCGTGCAGGTGGCGTCTCAGCCGTCGCCGTGGCCACCGTCGCCGT
>CALBTA010000168.1 GCA_937967755.1 uncultured Planctomycetaceae bacterium
TAGTGATTACGATTGTCAGCGTGGGTGGATTCGCGCTGGTGGCGTTCATTGCGGTCACCACGTTCGGCGTCGTCAACGGCATTGAGTTCTCGCCCGATACGTTCGGCAGCCGAGAATTTCTGTACTATGAACTTCCGCTGGTTCGGGTCCGCGTCACGCCTGTTTGGCGAGAGCGGGTCACCAGTTCGCTGCAACGGAGTCTGGCCGGCAGTGGCAAGCTGAAGCCGGCTGGCGAAGGGGCGAGTGATCCGTTCCCGGCCCAAAACCCGCCCCGTTGGGATTTGGTTTGGATGCAGCGCGGCCGGTCGAACTACGACGACGATGCGCTAATTCTGTACCGCTATTTCGCGAAAGAGCAGGACGCCAACCTCATTTTTCAGGAAGATGGCGCGGCGGCCAAACACTGGGCTACCTGGACGAACAACCACGACGAACTCGCGGGCGTGCTCTGGCCGGCGGTGGCCGAAGCGGTTCGCCAAGGTTTGTATCTGTTCACCCCGGCATTGTTGACCGCCGCGGAACAGATGACCGTCGCGAAAGAAGCCCCGCCGGCGGTCGCAGAGTTTGAAGCGGAAATCGCCCAGGTGATGGCCCAGCAGTACGCCGATCTTGCCGACGCCCGCCGGGGAGAAGGGCGACACGACGAGGCGAAGGAATTCTACGATTCGGCACTGCGGCACGTGAGCGATTTCCAGCCGGCCCTCGATGGCCAGGCGAAATTGCCGTAGCCCAATGGTTGCAGGCACACTCCGTGTGCCGTTGCTTGAAGCAAGGTCACATGTTGGTCAGCGGACGGCACACGGAGTGTGCCTGCTACGATGACAATTTACCTCGACAACAACGCCACCACGCAGATCGCTCCGGAAGTTGCCGAAGCGATGGCCGAGTGCCATGCGCGGGGTTACGTCAACCCGGCCAGCCAGCATGGGCCGGGCCGGCAAGCCCGCCGGGCGTTGGAAGAAGCGCGTGAGGGCATCGCGGAAATTTTAGGGGCAAAGACTTCCGGGATGGACGCCGACTTGGTGATTTTCACCAGCGGCGGAACGGAAGCGAACAACCTCGCCCTGTTCGGGCTGACCAGGGCGAAAGGGCGTGAGCCTGGCACACTGGTCATTTCCAGCATCGAACACCCCAGCGTCGTCGGGCCGGCGGAAGAGTTGCAGCGGCAAGGGTGGAAGCTGCAGCGGGCGCGGGTTTCCTCTGCGGGAGTGACCGACGTAGAACACGTGCGTGAGCTAATCTCCGACTACAAGGAGGGCGAAGCCGCAAGCGGCGTAAGCATCATGCTGGGCAACAACGAAACCGGCGTGCTGCAACCGGTGCCGGAGATCGCAGCGCTCGCTCACGAGGAAAATCTGCACGTTCACACCGACGCTGTTCAAGTTGCCGGCAAGTTGCCGGTCAATTTTATGGAACTCGGGGTGGATGCGATGACCGTGACCGCCCACAAATTCCACGGCCCGCGCGGCATCGGGGCGCTGGTCGTCAAGCATGGGGTTGAACTGGCTCCGATGTTGCATGGCGGGTTTCAACAAGCTGGAACGCGGCCCGGTACGGAAGACGTCACGCTATCTGTCGGCATGTTCACTGCGCTGCACCTGTTTGCGGCCGACGCGGAACATCGCGCCACCCGTATGACCGCCTTGCGGAATGAGTTTGAGCGGCGAATTTTGGCTGAGTATCCGGCGGCCGTTATCAATGGCTGCGATGCCGCGCGGCTGCCGCACACGTCGAACCTTTCCTTTCCCGGTGTCGATCGGCAGGCGCTGTTGATGGCCCTGGACCTAGCCGGCATCGCTTGTTCCACCGGGTCGGCCTGTGCCAGCGGGTCGAGTGAACCGTCGCCGGTGCTGCTGGCGATGGGGTGCGAAGAGGGGCTCGTTTCCAGTTCGTTGCGATTCAGCTTGAGCACGATGACAACGTCCGCGGAAATCGAAGAAGCGGCGCGCCGTATCTCCCGTGCAGTCCACGACTTACGACGCTGAAAAATTAGGGCCAAATCGCCCGCGACATCTCGCTAATTCCCGGCAAAAAGCATATAATTCCGGGATTGCCCAGTGATCTTTTCGCACGGCGTTTTGCGGGGCGAAAGCTGGCCCCTTTCAACGGAATTATTCGGTCGTCCCCGAACGGACTCTTCGTGCATACTGAACTGACATTCATCGATCTCGGCGGCGATCAATCGGGCGGCCAATTCTTGGCTGGGCCGGAGAATCGCCTTGCCGTTAATGTCGCCCGGCAGTTGCTTGCCGGTGTTCTCGATGCACGGTTCCCCGCGCCCAGCCCGACCGTTTTTCACGGGCCAAGCCTGTCGGGAAAAACAATGCTCGCCCGCGGCGTTGCTTCGCGGTGGCAGCAGCCAGCGGAAGAATCTCAACGGCCGATGAAGGTCGTGTTCATCACGGGGGCCGACTACGCCCGCGACTTTGCGGATGCCTGCCGGGCCGACACCGTCGACGCGTTTGGGCAGCGGGTGCGCCGCTGCAATTTGTTGGTGATCGATGCATTGGACGAACTGGCCGACCGCATCGCCGCCCAGGAGCACTTGTGCCGAACGCTGGACGCGCTCGCGGACCGCGGTTCGCATTGCATCGCGACAAGCCGTGTTCCGCCCGCGGCGTTGCCTGAGTTCATTCCGGCTTTGATCGGCCGGCTTACCCAGGGTTTGGCGGTTCCGGTCTCATTGCCAAGCGAATCGACGCGCGCCGCGATGGCAGCTCGTTTCGCCCAGCAGCATGAACGATCGCTCGACGCGGAATGCTGCCGGATGCTGTCCAACCGCTTGCCCGCCGGCGTGCTGCCGCTGCAAAGCGCCGTCGCCCAACTGGCGATGCGCTGCGAAGATATTGCGCTGGCGGACGTAACTGATTTACTGAACAGGCGGACCCGGGACGTCGCCGTGTCGCTGACGGACATCACCAAAGCGACCGCCAAACAATTCGCCACCAACAGCAAGCAGTTGAAAGGCCCGTCGCGGCGGACGACAAACGTTCGCGCCAGGGGGCTGGCGATGTTGGCGGCGCGTACGCTGACCTGTTCCAGCTACAGCGAAATCGGCCGGCACTTCGGCGGGCGCGATCATTCGACCGTCATGCACGCTTGCCGAAAGACCGAATCCCTCATCGAAACGGATGCCGAAGTATCCACCCAATGGTCGCGGTTGCTGGCGGCGCTGGGTGAACATCATGATTCAATTTTCACGGAACCAAACCCGCCGCCCATTGGGGAAAACCTGTTGGCTGGCTGTTCGTCCAGTTGATAACTAAACCGCCCCGGCGATTGTTCGCCGCACACCGTCAAACCACAAAAACCACCGACAGTCAGGACACGCCCTGATAACAACCAACAAACATGTTTTCCGCCAAAATAATCAGCCGCTACATCAACGCAACCGCTGTGTGGGAAACGAGTTAGCCATACAGCATCGCAGGAACTGACAATCTGTGTCGCCCCGTTACTGCAACTACTGTTTTGAAAATATCTAAAGGATAGGAAATACCGTCGCCGTCGCGGACCAGGGAACACGAGGTTCATCAGGTTCGCCTTTGAAGAAGGTGTAGAGGAAAGAATGAAGATTGTATGTGAGCGTGAGAAACTGCTGGATGCCTTTCAAACCGTAGCCGCCGTGGCTCCCAGCCGCAGCCCGAAGCCAGTTCTGCAAAACGTTAAACTTGACGTTTCCAAAGACAAAGTGCTGTTGATGGCCACCGATATGGAGGTGGGCATTCGGATGGAGGTGGGCGGCATCACTTCCGAGGTCGAAGGCAAAGCCCTGCTGCCAGTGCAGCGGTTTGGCTCGATCTTGCGGGAGAGCACCGACGATAAGCTGGTGATCGAAGCCGACCCGCAGGGGACAGTCATCAAAGGCGAACGGAGCGAATTCAAACTGCCCGGTGCCAACCCAGAGGAATTCCCCGATGTCGCTGCGTTCGAAGACAAAGCTCACCACGAAGTGCCGGCTCGCTTCCTGAAAGAGTTGATCCGCCGCACGTTGTTCGCCACCGATACCGAAAGCAGCCGCTACGCATTGGGCGGGGTGTTGCTGGACTTCGATAGCGACAAGCTGACCGCCGTCGGAACGGACGGCCGCCGCCTGGCGAAGATTGAAGGCCCGGCGATGAGCGTCGAGGGCGGTTCGTCTTCCGAGACGATGACCATCGTTCCTTCCAAGGCGATGCAGTTGATCGAAAGGGCGCTTTCCGACGGCGACGCCGAAGTGCAAATCGCCGCCCACAGCAGCGACGTGCAAGTCAAAAGCCCGCGGGCGACGATCTATGCCCGGCTGGTCGAAGGGCGGTTCCCGAAGTGGCGTGACGTTCTGCCGCAGCGGACCGGATCAAACAAGATCGAACTGTCGGTCGGGCCGGTCTTCGCGGCCGTTCGTCAGGCGTCGATTGTCGCCAGCGAGGAAAGCCGTGGAATCTTGCTCACGTTCGACGACGGCACGCTGACCATCAGTGGGCAAACGGCCGAGGTGGGGCAATCGCGGATCGAACTGCCGATCGCCTACGAGG
>CALBTA010000169.1 GCA_937967755.1 uncultured Planctomycetaceae bacterium
CCTCTTGACACTCGCTCCCTGATAGTGTACAATTGAATATATCAGTAGTGCTGGGGCGAAGCTGACCGTGATGGAGTGTCGCGGTTTTGACATCATTTTGACGGTCGTTCGGAATGGATGGGCGGACTACTTCGGCAGGGGGTGGCGCGCTGACAAAAAAATGAATTTGTCAGCGCTGCGGGGATTCCCTTGGGCTCCTGTCGCGCGCTGAAAAAATGCAAGAAAGTGTCAGCGCGCGATAGCCATAAGTGGGGATGCACAAGGAGGCAAATGATGTCAATTTGACGACACTTCTAGCCGGGGGCCAACGGCCCGCGACGAGATGAAGCATGGATCATACTCACGGTAGTTGTCGTCTATAATAAAAGGTATCCAGCGCAGCGACTTTTCAGGGCAAATCAGAACGGAACTCACTCGATGGCCACAGGCACTTTTCAGGACCAACCGGCGGCTCCACCCACGGTTTACGATACCGCGGTCGAGGAACATCTGCGGGCGACCCAGACGCAGGTCAAACTGGTCGACATCGTCAGCAACTCGCTGCTGCTGGTCGCCGGGGCGTTGGGTTTCTTGTTGCTGGTTTCGTTTGTTGACCACTGGGTCTTCGCGCTGGGATTCTGGACCCGGCTGCTGGCATTGGCCGCTTTGACCGTTGGTGCAGGGCGGTGGATTGTCGTGCGGATCGTGCCGTTGATCATTCGCCGCATCAACCCGGTCTACGCTGCCCACACCATCGAACAGGCGGAACCCTCGCTGAAGAACAGCCTGATCAACTTCCTGTTGCTCCGCAATCAGCCCGACAAAGTTCACGCGGTGGTTTATCAGGCAGTCGGGCAACGGGCGGCTAGCGATCTTTCGCACGTCCCGGCTACTCGCACGTGTTGAAGATTGGTTACGTGCTGGCTGCGCTGTTGGTCGTTGGCGCGTTGTACAAGATCATCTCGCCGAAAGATCCGTTTCAAACCGCCGCTCGGGTGGTAGCTCCCTGGGCTGATATCGAGCGACCTTCCCGTGTCGATGTTTCAGACATCGCACCGGGTGACGTGACCATCTTTCAAGGTGAGTTTGTCGACGTCAGCGCGGCAATCCGCGGCGGCGGAAAGAATGACGAATTCTTTGTGCTGTACAGCACGCTCGACGGGCAAGTCGTTGACCGGCAGGAAACAATGGTCCTTGACGAAACTGGCACACGCCATTCCGCCAAGATTCCCGCCAGTGAATACGGCGCACAAACCAGCCTGCAATACAAGATTGTCGCCGGCGATGCCGAAACCCGTTGGTACATCGTGGAAGTTGTGCCCGCCCCGCATGTGCTGGTGACGAAGGTTGAATACCATCCGCCGGCTTACACCAAGCGCGAGGCGTACGAAGACAACCGCGGCGATATCGATAGCCTGGAAGGGACGTTGGTGACGATCCACGCCCGGGCCAACCGCGAGATTGCCTCGGCGAAGCTTGTCTTCGATCCGCTGCCCGATGGCGTTACGCCTGAGACGGTCGCGGCCAGCAGTACGCAGTCGCTGGAGATTCGTGACATTGAAGAGCAGAACATTACAACCAGCTTCTACCTACGGCTGGACGGCGAGCGAAAAGCCCCCTGGCACCGGAACTACGCGATTCGGTTTGACACGGTCGACGGCTACAACAACGCCGATCCGGTCGTGCATTCGATTGAGGTGAAGCCCGATTTGGCTCCCCTGGTGGAAATCCTCTCGCCGGTGGAAACGGAAATCGAAGTGCCGCTGAACCGCAAGGTCGATATCGAAGTGCGGACCGTCGACCCCGATTTCGCCATCAGCAAGCTGCGGCTGGTCGCCATCGACAAGACGCGCGATCTGCTCGATGTCGCCCTGTTAGAAACGCCAGTCGGCAAAGGTGGGCAGATTGTGCAGAAGTTCGAGTTTCTGCCCGAGCGTTACGATTTGAAGGTGGATGATGTCGTCGATTATTGGGCCATCGCCGAGGATAATCGGCGGGCCGTTCGCGGCGGCACGCCCGAGCCTAACGTCACCCGCAGTACGCCGAATTACCGCATTCGCATCATCGCGCCCGAATCGGAAGCAGGCGACCTGGCTGCCGATGAGGAATCTGAGGACACCGAAAAAATGGGCGACGGTTCGGAAGACAACCCGGAATCATCGGCCGGCGATAATTCGCAGCAAGGCAGCAACAACGCCGGGAGTAACAACAGCGACGACACCCAAGGCGAAAGCGGCGATGAGAATTCTGGCGACATGAACTCCGGCGGTGCGAACGATGCTGCGTCTAACTCCGACCCTACGGGCAGCACGCCGGAAGATGGTTCAGAGTCAGGGCAAGAGAACTTAGGACAAGAAAATTCCGCATCTCAATCCGGTGGTCAGGACCAGGCTAGCAATCAATCTGGCGACAGTACCCAGCAATCCGACGGCTCCGCCGCCTCGCAATCGGGCGATTCACAAAGCGGAGATGGCTCTCAAAGCGGAGGACAAAACAACGGCCAGGGAAATAGCCAACAATCCGATGGGCAACAGTCTGACGGTCCTAGCCAGCCGCTTGAGAACGACGGCAGCCAAGATGGCGATGTGTTTGATGCGATCAACCAGCACCGCCAACAGCAGGAAGACTTGCGCGATAAGGATCTGAATTCCAAACAACAGAATGGCAACCAGGCTGGGCAAGAGAATTCCAGCGAGGAAAACTCCGCCAGTGCCGGACAGGAAAATTCTGACGCAGGCGGCCAACAGAACGCCGGTGCCAACCAGCAGAACGCCGAATCCCAGTCGGGCGGGCAGCAATCCGGTAGCTCCGACGGCAATAAAAACGGGCAAAACCAAAGCGGTGGCGGCAGCGAGCAACAACCATCCGGCTCTGGCGGTTCGCAAGATCAACAAACCGGCAACGGCGCATCCCAAGAGCAAAGCGGCGGTGCGCAATCCGGCGGGCAGAAGCCGGATCAGAAACAATCCGGCGGGAGCGAGTCGGGCGAAAATTCCGGCGGCGCCGCGGGACCCGAAGAAAAAGAACCCAGCGGCTCTGGCGGTAGCGAAGGAGGCCAGCCACAAGGCGGAATGAAGCCGGAGGAAAACAAAGCCCAAGGTGGCGGCGGGGAAGAAAACAACCAAGGTTCCGGCGGCATGGGGCAGAACGACACGAGCGGCGGCGGTCAAAAGACCGATGGCGGCGGTTCGCCTCAATCACAGGCGGAAAACGAGAAACAAAACGGCAAGGAGAAATCCGGCGGCGGCGGGCAAGGCGGTCAGCAACAAGAGGATGGCGGCAAGTCGCCCAGCGGCAGCAACGAAGGCTCCGATTCGCAAGGTGAAAACGGCGGCGATCGCAAAGGCGGCGGCCAACAAGGGGGCGGCCAAAGTGCCAAGCAACCCGGCCAAGACAGCGCCGGCAGCAGTTCCGCCGGCGAACAAGGCGACGGCGCCGCCAATGAGCCTGGCGCAGGTGAATCGGGCGATCGCGCAGGCGGCGATCAAGTCACTGATAGCCCCACCGGCCGCAGCGGCGAACAAACAGGTGAAGGTTCCAACACGGGTAGTGCCCAAGGGGGACGGGAAAACCAGAACGATCCGCGGCAAGGGGAACGCCAGCCCAGCGACGCTTCCCAGTCCGGCAACCAATCCGGCGGCGGCTCGCCCTCTTCGCAACAGAACGAAGCAACCGGCGAGCGCGTCAGCGATGTACCTGGCGATGGCCGAGGCACGATGCCCACCGGCGGCGGCGAGCCGGCCGACAATCACCCCAGCGACACGCCGCTGCCCGATATCGAACCGGGCAGTGACGAAGCGAACCTGGAGTACGCCCGCAAGGCGACAGATCTTTCGCTGGAGTATCTGAAGAACCAAAAGGACAAGCCCGACCCCGAGTTGCTCGACAAACTCGGATGGACGAAAGACGATTTGGCGAAGTTCGTCGAACGTTGGGAACGGATGAAGGGTTCCGCGAAAAACTCGGACGCTAACCCCGATGCCGCGCGGCGGTTGGACGATTCGCTCCGCAGCCTGGGTCTGCGGCCACCGCAAGACAAACTGCGCTCAGGCGAAGCCGGCGGCACCCGCCTATCCGGCCAACGCGACGCCGCATCCCGCAGCCGCCCGCCGAAAGAATACGCCGAACAATACCGGGCGTTTTCGAAGTTTGCGACGCCGGAGGGAGAATGACATCGTCGCGATTAAGCCGCCATGTCGGCACTCAAACGAGGTCAGCGATGAGCAAAGCGCTGTATTGCATACCATTCTGCATCCTTCCAATCGCCGTTGCTTGTTCCACGAATGTCGCCGACGTTCCGCAGCCGAACTCTGTGGAAGAAGCTCAATCGACCACTTTGGAACCTTCGGATTCTTCAGCGATGTTGCACCGCCGGACGGCGGACTCTGGTTCTGAAACTATTTCACTAGCTCCGGAGGCGGCGCATGACCCGCAGGCCTTCGGCCCCGCGCCCCCGGAACGGACAGCCTTGAACCCGATCAGAGATTGGGTTTATGACGACGGTTTGGATAGTCGAGTCGCGCTGTTCGATTCGGTGTTTTGGGATCCGCGGGACACAGTGAGCCTGCGCGAGCTAATCGCCGAAACGGACCTGGTGAAAGGCAAGAAGGTTCTTGAAATTGGAACTGGCTCTGGATTGGTTTCTCTTTACTGCCTAAAGTTTGGCGCGAGCAGTGTGGTGGCAACGGACATTAATCCCCTGGCAGTCATGAACGCCAGGTACAACGCGCAGCGGATGGGGCTTGCGGATCGCTTCGATGTACGACTAGTCTCGCTCGACGACCCGGGGGCATATTCGGTGATTGATGCATCGGAGAAGTTTGACCTACTCATTTCCAATCCACCATGGGAAGACGCAAAGCCCGAGCGAATCGCCGATTTCGCATACTACGACCCAGGGTTCGCGCTCCTTCGTTCGATGATGGGTGGACTGGATGAACACTTGCATGCGGACGGAAAGGCACTGTTGGCTTATGGTTGCGTCGACGGCATTCAACATGTTCAAAAGGTGGCGAAAAGTCATGACTTCCGCACACAGATTTTGGATGAACGACAATTGGACGATATGCCAGCGGTGTTCGTCCCTGGAATGCTAATTGAGGTAGCCCTTCAGAATGCCGCTGAAAAAGAGGGGGAAGAAGAGTAGGGCGAGGGCTACGGAATGGCTCCCTCCGAACCCTCGACGGCTTAGCCGGACGGCTTCGCCCGAGATTGGGCGTGTTATCCGTCAAGTTCCGGCTGCCGTTTGGCCGCGGCCGACAGGGATGGTGGCCGACCTTTTTTCGCTGCGTCGGGCCGCCGTTTCCCAACGGACATCTTGTCGCGCGCTATATAGAACGCTGGGCGCGTGATACCGAAGCGCTTCGTTTAGTGGTTCCGTTATGCCCCCACGTTTTATCCACTGAGCCAGCAGGAAGTTGCCGGGACCGGCAACAAATTTCGGATGGGCAAAAGAGAATACGAGGTTTCGGCATGAATCTTGCGCGTACGCTTCGTCGACTTTCGATCTGGATATCGCTCTGCGTTACGGTGGTAGGCGTTGTAAGCTTTTCAGCGGCGGATGACTTTCGGTATTGGACTACGTCCAAGGGCGAACGTTCGGCGGTCAAGCTGAAAGTGGTTGAGCATGAGGAAGACCGCGTGACGTTGCAGCGTGAAGACAACGCCCGGCAAGTTACCATTGGGGTCGACATTCTTAGCGCAGCCGATCGCCAGTACCTTACCGCGCGCGAAGAACCGGTCGTCGCGGCGGACACGCCCCAAACTATAACGCGCCGCGTTGTCGGCTATCGCAACGACGGAACGGGCGTCTATCCCGATGCGCACCCGCCGACGCGTTGGTCGGCCGAAGAGAACGTGGTTTGGAAGACCGAACTTCCCTTCAACGGCCCGCACCAGCACAACCTCAGTTCGCCGCTGATCGTGGGTGACCGGATTTTCGTCGTCACCGACCCAGCCGAGTTGGTTTGCATCGATCGCAAGACCGGCGGCGTTCTGTGGCAAAAGTCGAACGGCTACGAGCAGGCGATGACCGACGACGAGTACGCCGCCGTCCAGCGGGATTGGGCCCGGGTCGATGAGATCGAAAAGGAGAAGAGCGAAATCTACAAGAAGGCCCGCGAGGCAGGCGAAGGGACGGACGAAGCCCGCGCGTTCCACCAGCAAATTCGTGTCCTTGACGACGAACGGGGCGAGCGCATGCGGCACTACCGCCCCAACCGCAATGAAAACCGCCCCGACATGCAGGGCAACACCGCTGCCATTCCGGCATCGGACGGGCGGCACGTCGCGGCCGTGTTCGGCACTGGCGTGACGGCGGTCTACACGCTCGAAGGCGAGCAAAAATGGATCAAGGCCCTCGGCGGCGCGCACCAGCACCACGGCGTTTGCGCATCTCCCTTGGTGGTCGACGGAATGTTGATCACCAAACGCCAAGAAAAGATCCTCGCGCTCGAGATGGAATCGGGCGAAGAGCGCTGGAGTACGGAATTGGAATACCGGCACTCCAGCCCGATCCTCGCCAACTACCAGGGCGAGAAGATCATCGTCACCGGCAGCCGCGGCATCCTACGTGCCTCGGGCGAACATCTGTTCAACATCCGGCAAAGCCATTGGAAGATGAACTGTTCCAACGGCTCTCCGCTGGTCGCCGGCGACAAGTTCTACTACATCAACGATCAACTACTGGCCTACGACCTTTCGGAAGAAGCGCCCCGCCGGCCGGTTTGGGAGTCGTCGAAGTCGGTCCGCGATCACCTCGGGTCGCCGCTGCTGGTCGACGGCATCTTTTACGTGCTCATGAAGACCGGAATCATCCACGCCATCGATGCTGAAGATGGCGAGACCGTCTACTCCAAACGGTTAGGCTTGGAAGGAAACTGTTACTCCGACCCGGTTTACGCCGCGGGCAACATCTACGTCAGCAGTACAAGCGGAACGACAATTGTCTTCAAGGCGGGGCGGCAGTATGAAAAAGTTGCGGAAAACAGCCTGGGCGAACCCTATGGGCGCGCACTCACGCTGGCCGACAACCGCATTTACATTCAGGGGCAAAAGCACTTGTACTGTATCAGCAACTGATCGAGTTTGCCCGACGGTGATGGGTACTTGGGGCGACTTGAATTTCCGGCTACGTTGACAGTTCCCTTCCAGGATTGCCAACGATGCCCATCCCCCGTTACCTCGCGCCGTTTCACCCTAAGCATGTACCGCATTACTTTGCGGACGTGTTGATCATTGGCGGCGGGCTGGCGGGGCTGCGGGCGGCGATGGAGGTTGATCCGCGGCTTTCGGTGCTCGTCACGACGAAGGACGAAATCCGCCAGTCGTCCAGCAATTACGCCCAGGGCGGGATCGCCGGCGTTCTCGATCCTGACGATACGTTCGCCGAACACGTACAAGATACCCTGACCGCCGGCGGGGTGCTGTGCGATGAGGCGGTCGTCGAAATGGTTGTCCGCGAAGCCCCGCAGCGAATCGGCGAACTGATGGGTTGGGGCGCGCAGTTCGATCGAGAAAGCGAAGACGCCGGTGCCGACCTGTTGTTGGGTCGTGAAGGAGGGCATAGCCATCACCGCATCGTGCACGCGCTAGGCGACGCAACAGGCAAAGAAATTATGCGGGCCATGATCGCCCACGCGCGCGGTGCCGAAAACTTGGAGATATGGGAAAACAGTTTCAGCATCGATCTGCTCACGCACGACGGCGTTTGCCGCGGGGCGATGGTTTGGAACCCGCAGCATGGCAAGAGTTATGTTTGGGCCAAGCAGACAATTCTTTGCGCCGGCGGCGCGGGGCAATTGTATCGTGAAACGACCAACCCGCCCGTGGCAACCGGGGACGGGCACGCGGTCGCCTACCGGGCCGGGGCCGAGCTGCGCGACATGGAATTCATGCAGTTCCACCCCACGGTCCTCTACATCGCCGGCAGTAGCCGCTCGCTCATCACCGAAGCGACGCGCGGCGAAGGGGCACACCTGGTCGATGCCGCCGGCGACCGATTCATGCCGGGTTATGACGAGCGGGCCGAGCTTGCCCCGCGCGACGTCGTCTCGCAGGCGATCGTGACCCAGATGGAGAAGACCCGTACACCATGTGTCTATCTGGACATGAGCCACCTCGACGCGGACTATATTCGCAATCGCTTTCCCGGCATCGCCAACACGTGTAGCAAATTCGGGCTGGACATCGCCCGCGACCGCATCCCAGTTCGGCCTGGGGCGCACTACATGGTCGGCGGGGTCAC
>CALBTA010000170.1 GCA_937967755.1 uncultured Planctomycetaceae bacterium
CGTACCGACTTCCACGATGCTATCCTGCGGGTGGGCTTCGCGGCTGGCCAATTTGTAAGCGGGCATGACAGGAACGACTTCGGCCACGCCGGGGATGGCGGTCAAAGGTTCGCCGCGCAGTTTGTCTTCATCGCCGATGACGCCAACGATGGTGCGGAACGTCCCCCGGCTGAGGTGGGCTTGCATGCCGAGGCTTTCGACGCGCTCGATGAGGTGCTGGATCTGTTCTTCCGTGGCGCTGGACTTGAGGATGATAATCATAAGGATGCTCCGCCTGGGTGGTTGTCGATTGAAGGGGTTTACCACCTTCTAAAAGCGGTGAATTCGACGTTCTGTTACAGGTAGCCGCGTAGTGTAACAGGGATAGCCTGCAATCGTCGAGGGGCAGGGGGCCAGCGCGCCACAGACAAGCGGTATTGCGAAGCCACGAACGACGCCTGCTCAACCTTCATTCCTCCGGCGTGCTGGAATTCGTTCCATCTTCATCTGCGCGGGCGCGGCAACGAAGATAGGTTGCCCTTAGATAGTCGGAATTTCCGCCGACTTGTAGACGGTGCGGACGCGGCGGAAGCCGAAACGTTCGTACAGGCGGATTGCGCCGGCGTTGCGGGCGGTTACTTCCAGGTAGGCCCGCGACAGCCCGACGCGTTGAAAGCCGGCGAGCGATTGCAGCAGCAGGCAGGTTCCCAGACCGTGCCCGCGATGGGCCGGGGTAATGCCCAGGTTTTGAATGCTGCCGAAATTCTCGTCGCGAATTCCTTGTACCGTTCCGCAAAAATCGGGGCGGCAGGGTTTGCCCGTGGAATGCAGCGGCTGGTGGACCAGCAGCCAGGTGGCTTCAGGAATGAAGCAGTCGCGGCGTGAAATCTCCCGCATCAATCGCCGGCAACCGTCTCGCGCGGCCAGGCAGGGGAAGACGTTGGCGTCAATTTCCGTTTCGAAACTGCGAAATTTAGCCTCCGCATGTTCATTCACCAGCGCCGGATCCCACGCCTGCCAGCGGTAGCCGGCGGGCATGTCGGGCGATGGAATTTCCGTCCCCTCAAGGTCGAACTCCATTCGAAAGCGTTTGAAAAAGGTGATGCCCATGATTCGTGTCTGACAATTCTTACGCGTCCCTAGACAATGTAGGACGCAGTTCCACTGCGTCTAAGGAACACGGGAAAAACAACTTCAGCACTCATTTTTGCCCTCACCCTACCCTCTCCCAGCGGGAGAGGGGTTTGGGGACGAAGTTGTTTTTCCCAAGTTCCCACGACGGAGTACAACTCCGTCTTACGAACCAACGCTACTATTCATCCTTGGGCTTCTCGATGTCACTCCCTCCGGGAACGATCAGTTGTGGGAACAGGTCATCCAGCGTTTCGTTGTTGCCTTCTTCCGAGCCGAAACGCTTGGCGACTTTGGCCGAGGCCGACTCCCAATCGAACGTCATCAGCAAATCCACGCCTGGGTTTTGATCTTTCACCGTGCAACTGCACGCGCTGGTGATGAAGTCGGTGACTTGCACCAGGTTGTCGTAAACGATGCCTTTGCCGATGTAAGGCGGCAACGCTCGCCCGCGGCCATAGACGACGAACAACATCGGCTCGTCAGTGTATTCCGCCAGGTCGCCCTCCACGGCCATCAAGTTGCGGAGCAGCCACGGGTCTTTCTTTTCTAAAGCCTCGCGGCTGAATTTCAAAGCGGTCGCCGAATGGGGCGGTTGTTCATCATCGGGCGCTTCCGATCTATCTTCCGCTTCGACGTCCGCGGGTTCTTTTTCGCCGCGGCCTTCGTCGCTGGGCTTGAGGCGCGAATCTTCTTTTTCGTCTGGAAGTTTTGTGTTCAGCGGATCGTACGCGTCTGGTCCCGAGTAGAGCGAGAGCTTTCCAGAATTGACATCCGCGATCAACTTGTCGAGCGCGGCGCTGGCGGTCTTGTTTAACTCTTCGTCTTTGCCCAATACCAAAACGAAGACGCCAGCATGCCCCTTCGACAGCAACTTGCCGACCTCTTGCCGCGTAGGAGAATTGACTAGCGCATCAATGTTTGTCTTGTTTAAAGCGCCCGAGAAGACCTCGGTTCCTTGCGGGTTGACGATGAGTGTCGCCGGCGTCTTCACGCCCGCTTCGACTTTGGTTTGCCACAGTCGCCGCACGTCGCGCGGCACCGTCTTCAGTTCTTTGTCTTCATCCAAATTGACGGGGTAGACCGCCACGTTCGCCGGTGAAATTTTTTCGTTGCGGGCCGAAGCGAGTGCATCTTTGACGGCCGCGAACTCCTCACCCATCTGGCCGTGGTGGAAGTGGTAGACCTCATACGGCGAGGGTTCCCAGCGGTACATCGCGTAGCGGTAGACCGGCGTATCGCAGGCGGTCGCCGAAGCCGCGAGGCCGGTCGCCAAGGCACATCCAACAGCGGCCAAGACAAATTGTTTTGTGCGAGGAATCATGGCGGGCTTTCTTGCTGGAAGGGGTGAATGGTTAGTGCAATTCTAGCACAATGGGTCGCGGTTTGGCGCGGCAATTACCTCTTCGCGGGCCGCCCGCCCCCGGCTATTTCGCCGTTTTCGATGCGTAGCCGCACGTCGGCCAACTGCTCCGCTTCGCTTTCGTTGTGCGTCACGTGCAGCACCGTCACGTTCGATTCCTTTTGAATCCGCTTGAGCAATCCTACCATTTCGGTGCGCGTCTGCTCATCGAGCGCCGAAAGGGGTTCGTCGAGGCAGAGGATTTGCGGGCGAAACGAAAGGGCCCGCCCCAACGCGACGCGCTGCCGCTCTCCACCGGAAAGGCCAAAGGGTTTGCGGTCGAGCAGGTGCTCAATGCCGAGCCAGTTGGCCAGGTCGTCAACGCGCTGCTGAATTGCGGCGCTGGCGACCTTGCGAATCATTAGCCCCAGCGCGATTTGATCACGGACGGTCATTGTTCGAAACAGTGCGCCGTCTTGCGGAACGTATCCCACGCCCCGCACCGCCGGTTTCCAGTCGGTCACATCGCGGTCGCCCAGGCGGATCGTTCCCGACGCGATTCGCCGCAGCCCGATGATGGCTTCCAGCACGGTCGTCTTGCCCGACCCGGTTCGCCCCATCAGCACAGCGTACCTCCCCGCCGGCACGGTGAAGGAAACGTCGCGGAGTTGGAACTGACCCGCGTGGATGGAGAGCCGCTCGACTTCAATCACTGTTGGCTATCCGCCGGTTATGCGTGGGGTGGAAACGTTACTTCATTGTAAAACAGCGAGCGGGCGAAAACGATGGGCGGGCTATCCCACAATTTCGCGCAGTGCGGTCAGCGTGCGATTGACCTCTTCGGCCGTGTTGTAATGCACCAGCCCGATGCGGACCATGCCGTCCGGCTCGACGCCCAACGCTTCGGTCAGCGGCAGCGCGTAGTAGTTGCCGTGCCAGACAAAGATACCGCGCTCGCCAAGCTGCTTGGCGATCTCGCGGGAAGAAAGCTTCGGATGGGTGAACGAAACGGTTGGCAGGCGTTCGCCGAACCGCGTCGGATCGGTGATGCCGTACACTTTAATGCCTGGGACTTCGGCCAAACCTTTCAACAGCCGCGCGATCAACCCAGTTTCGTAAGTTCCAATCGCATCGAAGGCGATGCCCAATGCTTTTCGGCGTTCCATGTTGTCATCGCCTGATAGCTCTTCGCCAATGGCGGCCAGATAGTCAATCGCCGCCAGCGTTCCGGCGATGCCTTCGTGGTTTTGCGTCCCGGTCATCCACCGCCCTGGCAGATCGTCGGGCGAGGGGCGAAGTTTGTAAGGCTGAATTTTCTCCAGCAACTCACGCCGCCCGAATTGAATGCCGACGTGCGGGCCGAAAAACTTGTACGCGCTGCAGGCCAGAAAATCACAGCCCCAATCTTCCACGTCGATCGTCGCGTGCGGGGCGAAGTGAACCGCATCGAGGAAAGACAACGCCCCGGCAGCTCTCGCCCACGTGCAGATCTGTTTCACGGGGTTGATCGTGCCAACGGCATTCGACGCACACCCAAGGGCCACCAGCTTTGTCTTCTCGCTGAGTTTCTCGCGAAAGTCGTCCAGGTCGAGCGTGCAATCTTCGGGGTGGATCTCGACGTACCGCACGGTCGCACCAGCATCGCGGGCGGCCAGCACCCAGGGGGTAAAGTTTGCGTCGTGCTCCAATCGGGTTACAACGATCTCGTCGCCCGGTTGCCAACTGCGGGCCAGCGCGCGGGACAGGGCGAAGGTCATGGTCGTCATGTTGGGTCCAAAGGCGATGCAGTCCGCATCATCTGTTCCCAGCAAATCAGCCGCCGCGCGATGTGCCTGGTGAAGCAATGCGTCACTTTCATGGCTGGTCGCAAAGCAACCTTCATGATTGGCATTCGTATTCGCCAGATAGCCGCCGACCGCATCGATCACCGCCTGCGGCACCTGCGTTCCCGCCGGACCGTCAAAGAACACGGCAGGCTGGCCGTTGACCGTTCGCGTTAGGGCGGGGAATTGATCGCGCGCCTGGCGGATGTTTTCAACCGTGAGCGTCATGATCCTCTCTCATCCACAAACCGCTTCCCCTTACCCTCGAACCGCGGCAGCGATCCCAGCGGTGCGAGCGATACTTCGACCTTTAAGCCCAGCCGCAGTTCCAACTCTTTGGTGATTCTTCCAGGTGCGTCGAGGCGGTCTTCGACTTCGACTCGCAGGGCGTCCATCTCTCCGTGGCGGTGGGCGATCATGCGGTACTCGGCGACTTCCGGGAAACTCCGCAAGATTTGTTCGATGCTGCTGGGGAAGATGTTGACGCCGCGGATGATCATCATATCGTCAGATCGCCCGAGAACTCCCCCTTCTAACAGCACGAACCGGCAATCGCCTTCGTCGGTGAACCGCGGGCGGACGAGGTCGCCCGTGCGGTACCGAATGACCGGGCAGCCGGCGCGCCCGAGCGTCGTCAAAATGAGTTCGGAAAGCTCGCCTTCGTCTGCCGGCTCGCCCGTTTCGACCGAAATGAATTCGGCGATAAACTCGCTCTCGTTCACGTACAGCCCACGCTGCTGCGGGTCGGCGTAACCCCACGGGCCGATCTCGCTGGCACCGCTGTGATCAATCAGCTTGGCGTTCCAAGCGGTTTCGATACGCTCGCGAATGGCCGGCACGCTGCCGCCCGGTTCGCCGGCGACGATGATTCGTCGCACGTCGAGTTTCGCCAGGTCGATTTGGTTATCGGCGGCCGATTCCGCCATGTGCAGCGCGTAAGTGGGTGTGCAGAGCACGACGGTCGCCCCGCTGCCGCGGATCAATTCCAAACGTGCCGACGTGCCCAGTCCGCCGGCGGGGATGACCATCGTTCCGCGCGCCGCCAGGGCGTCGTTCGCGCTCCAAAAACCAATGAACGGCCCGAACGAAAACGCCATCAGCGCCCGATCTTCCGGCCCGACCTCCGCCGCGTCCAAAACGAACTGCCAGCCATCGATCCACCATTGCCAATCAGCCGCCGTATCCAACACAACCAGCGGCCGGCCTTTGGTGCCGGAGGTGCGGTGAAAGCGAACGTATTGCTCTGTCGGGAACGTCAGATTCGTCGCCAGTTGATCGGCTTCGCCAATCAACTCGGGCTTCGTCGTAAATGGCAGATCGGCGAGTTGATCGATCGATTCCAGCGGCAACGCCACGCCGCCCAGCTTGTCGTCATAGAAACGGTTATGCGGCAAGACCTCCGCCAGCAGGCCGCTGAACCGCTGCAGTTGAAAAGCGGCAAGTTGATCGGCGGTCATCCGTTCCAACCCCCGCCGCTGTTCATAGGTTGTGCTTATCATGGGGTGCATGATATCACATTGATCCTTCGACTCCCTCTCCCCTTGGGAGAGGGTTGGGGTGAGGGCAGTTGGATCGCATAGATTGACGCGCAGGCTCGATATAGCTTGTGCGCGGGAATGGCAACTGAGCAAACTACGGAATGCAAGATCAACCCAAACGCGGCAGCCTGCTGGTCATTTTCCTCACGGTCTTTATCGACCTGTTGGGGTTTGGCATGGTGCTGCCGCTGCTGCCGATTTACGCCAAGCAGTTCGGCACGGACGAATCGGGCATCACGCTCGGGCTGCTGATGGCCAGCTTTTCGGTTATGCAGTTCATCTTCGCGCCGATGGGGGGTCGGCTGTCTGATCGCATCGGCCGCCGGCCGGTGCTGATGGTCGTGCTGGCGGGTTCGGTCGTGTTCTACACCTTGTTCGGCATCGCCACGGTGATGGAAAGCCTGACGCTGCTGTTCGTTGCCCGCATCGGTGCGGGGCTGGCGGGGGCGACGATCTCAACCGCGCACGCCTACATCGCTGACACGACATCGCTCGAGAACCGCCCCAAGGGCATGGCCCTCATCGGTTTGGCGTTCGGGCTGGGATTTACGCTTGGCCCGTTGCTGGGGGCTCTGGCCGTTCCCTGGGAAAGCATGAACGCCCCGGCCGAGTCGGCGGCTCAAAATGTGCAATTGGGACCTTGGCCCGGCTACGTCGCGGCGATTCTTTCCGCAGCCGCCCTGTTGCTGGCGATCTTCGTCTTACCAGAATCGCTCCACGCCCAGAGCGAATCGGCGGCCCGCAAACGCTTCAACCTGGCCGCGTTGCGTGAAGCGATCAGCGTGCCGTCGATCGGCTTGATCTTGCTGACCATCTTCATCGTGGTGTTTTCGTTTTCGAATTTGGAGACGACGCTATCGCTGGTGTTGAAAGAACAGTTTCAACTCACCCTGCGCGACGTGCTGTTAACATTCGCGTTCATCGGCCTTGTCTTGGCGTTTGTTCAGGGCGGGCTGGTGCGGCCGCTATCGGGGCGAGTGAACGAGGCCGCGCTGGCGGGCGGCGGGGCGGCGCTCCAGATTCTCGCCTTCGGTTGGATCATTTACTTGCTCGGCTTGCCGGCAGAACAGCGCGGCATGGGCGCGGCCTACGGCGTACTGGCATTGTGTACGGCCGGGTTTGCATTCGTTACACCGTCGCTCAATTCGCTGCTCTCCCGCCGTAGCGACCCGGCCCAACAAGGCGGGGCGATGGGCCTGGGCCAAAGCACCAGTTCGCTCGCCCGTATCGTCGGCTCAGGGCTGGGCATCTACCTCTACGAAGACATCAGCCACCGCATGCCCTACTACGTCGCCGGCGGGCTGATGGCC
>CALBTA010000171.1 GCA_937967755.1 uncultured Planctomycetaceae bacterium
TGCCGTGGGGCGGCTTTACTCATTGAACGAAAGACGACGCCGGGCTGATCAACGGGGTCGGCGGTGCGCGGCTTGTCATCAGAATGATTGAAGGAACGCAGGGCATCGGGGTGATCCTGGCGGAAACGAAAAAAGCCGCCGAAGCGGTCATCGAAGCTTTCCGCGGTTTGGATGCCAACATTTTGGTGCAAGAGTTCATCAAAGAAGCGGGCGGGAGTGATATTCGCTGCTTCGTCGTGGGCGATAAAGTCATCGCGGCGATGAAGCGACAAGCCCCCGAAGGAGAGTTCCGATCCAACATTCACCGCGGCGGCACGGCTGAAAAGATCAAGCTGACGCCCGAAGAGCGCAGCACGGCCGTTCGCGCTGCCAAAACGATGGGGCTGAACGTGGCGGGTGTTGACATTTTGCGTTCCAACCACGGCCCAGTGGTGATGGAAGTGAATTCCTCGCCAGGTCTTGAAGGTATCGAAGGTGCCTCGAAGATCGACGTCGCCGGAAAGATCATCGAGTTCATCGAAAAGAACGCCAAACCCGGCAAGACCAAGGACAAGGCGAAGGGGTAAGATGGCAGCGCTGACCATCGCCGGAGTTGAGATTCTGCCGGGGCAGTCGCGCCGGTTGGAAATTCCCGTGGCTCGCCTGCCGACGGGAACGAATCTTTCGCTGCCGGTGGAAGTCGTCAGCGGTGAGCGATCCGGGCCGACGATTTGGCTGAGCGCTGCCGTCCACGGAGATGAATTGAACGGCGTCGAGATCATCCGCCAGGTGATGGAAAAGATCGACGCGTCGCGAATTGCCGGTACGGTCATCGCCACGCCGATTGTCAATGTGTACGGGCTGATCGACCAGTCGCGCTACTTGCCCGACGGCCGTGACTTGAACCGTTGCTTCCCCGGCACGGCCAGCGGGTCGCTGGCTTCACGACTGGCGCACCTGTTCATGAAAGAGATCGTGCGGCGCTGTAAGTACGGGATCGATCTGCACACGGGTGCGAATCACCGCACGAACCTTCCGCAAATTCGGGCCGATCTTTCCGACGACGAAACGCGACGCTGCGCTGAGGCTTTCGGGGCACCCGTGGTCATCGACGCGCGCACGCGCGACGGCTCGCTGCGTTGGGCTGCTACCAAGAAGACCGGCGCGAAGGTCTTGCTCTATGAAGCGGGCGAACCGTTACGGTTTGATGAGATGGCGATTTCGGCTGGCGTGAAGGGAGTATTGCGCGTGATGGCGGCGCTGGAAATGCGCCGGCTGAAACTGAAGTCCAAACCAAAGACGCTCCGGTTCGACAAGACATCTTGGGTCCGAGCGAAGCGTAGCGGCATCATGCTTCTAGAGGTCAAGTTGGGACAAGGCGTGCGAAAAGGCGATAAGCTAGGCCGAGTCGCAGATGCCTTTGGCCAAGAACCGCAATCCCTGACCGCGCCCGGTGATGGGGTAGTGATTGGGTTTACCAATAACCCGCTGGTACACCAGGGTGATGCGGTTGTGCACGTGGGGTTAGCAGCGTCCAGTTAGTTCACAAGCAGTCGCGGGCCGCGTTGACGCTGGGATGCTCGGTGGACACAATCAACGTTGATCTGTGTGACGTCCGCTGTTGATCTAAGCTCGCTGCCATGCCCCTTCGCATCCGCTGCCAATGCGGCAAGACGCTAAACGTGTCGGAAGAAAAAGCCGGCAAGCAAGTCAAGTGCCCGGAGTGCAGCGGGAAAGTTGTCGTTCCCCCGAAGCCGAAGACTGTTCCGTTGCAACAACAGGGGGAAGCTGCGAAGCCGGCGAGCGGCGTGACGCGGCCGAAGCCGCGCCCGGCTCAACCGCCGCCTCAGAAGAAAAACTCGGCAACAACGCCTGCTAAAGGTCCGCCGCCCCGCAAGAAATCGAAGAGTCAGCCCGCCAAGCCTGCTTCGCCCCCGCCCTTGCCGAAGGACAAGCCGACGCCGGCGAGCGGAAAATCCAAACCGCCGGCTGCCCCACCAACTTCACCTTCAAGTTCTTCCCCCATGCCGCCGCCTAAGGAGTCGGCGAAGCCGGCAAGCGGGAATTTCACGGAGCCTGTCGCCCCGCCGCCTGCCGCGCCTCCTACGCAAGGCGAATCCAGCGAAACCAAAATTCAACCCGCCGGTGAACAGTCCTCGCCGCTGGACGAGCCTGTCACCGAAGAAATTCGTGGCGTCGAGCACGACCCCGGCAAGAAGTGGACGGTTTACCAGCTTGGATGTTGTGTTGCGTTGTTGGGGCTGGCGGGCATGTACCCTGCGGTTGCGGAAGTGGTTCGGCACTTCACCGATTTCGATTCCCGCGGCATTGAAAGTTGGACGTGGTTCGTATTTCTGCTGGCAGGTATCCAGTTGGTCTATGCGCTGTACATGGTGCAGCTGCCTGATTGGAGCACCCTGTGGATTGTGATGATCATCAGCGCCGTCACGTCCGTCTTTTACGCAATGGCCTTGGGCATTGCGCTGATGTCTGGTGAAGAGAACGCAATCATCACATCCCTCGGCCTGAGCAACTTGCAGAGGGCCGGCTACATGAGCCTGTGGTGCTTCATGATGACCTTGCTCACATCGCTGCTGACCTACTTTCTCGTTCGCGCCAGCCTGAAGTGGCAGAAGGCATATGAACTAGCGACCGCCGGGAGGTAGCCGCCTACAGGGTTGTCAGTTTCGTGAATGTAAACGTGTAGTTCGTTGGCAACACGCCGTAGATGCCTCGCGTGAAGACTAGTTCGATGAAGTCGTCGGCGAGCAATAGGGCGCTCTTCGGGACCAGAACGATGTCGCCGTCGCGAACCCAAATTTCATCAGCGGGGCAAGGGCGTTTCCCGAGCATCGCGCCGCGAAGGTCTAGGCGTGTGGCCATCAATCGCCAATCTTCGCCGCGCCGGAACACTACGATGTGGCGCAGGTTACCGCCGTTGTTCCAACCCTCGGCCAAGGCGATTGATTGCATGACCGTCGTGGGACCTTCCAGTTCGTAACGCCCCGGGGTAACGACTTCGCCCAAGACGTAGACGAAGCGCGGGGCACGGTTAATCAGTTGCACGGTCACATCCAAGCCTTGGTAATCAGCGGCGTACCGGGCGTTGATCTCGGCTTCCAATTCGCGAATGCTCAACCCCTGCACGTGGACGCTGCCAATCGCGGGCAGTTGAACCGTTCCCTCGGGGGTAACGCGTGCCTGCGTCCCCAAGCCACCTTCGCCAAATCGTTGGTCGATGGCGTCGCGGAAATCGTACAGCCGGGTATTCACCTTCAGCGGCGTGACCGTAATGCCGGGAACCTTGTAGTACTTCTTATACCGCTCTTCGAGGTCTTCACTGAGTTCGGTGATGGTGCGGTTCTCGGCCTTCACCTGACCGAGCAGTGGCAGGCTGACGTTTCCATCGGGTTGCACCAAGATGCCCTGGCCTTCGTCAGATGTCGTACTGCTGCCGCTGTTAAGGTGGTGGCGGTTCAGCTTGTCGTCGGTGACCGATTCGATTGTGATTCGGTCGCCAATTTCCAAGCGATAAGGGCCGTTGCTGTTCGTACGGGAAAGAATGAACGTGAAGCCCAACTCGTCATCCACACGGAGGCGGTAATCAGCGACGTGCGCCGGTCGCGCCGGCCCGACGTATTCGCCCGGTCCGAATTGATCGAAAGGTAGACACTGCTGGTGATGCCAACCCGGTTCCTTGCCGTCGCAGTAACAACCGTCTTGGCATTGCACTCCGCACATCGGCCGCCCGCCGTATGGGTAGCAGGCCTGACAAAGTTGCACGCTTGGTTCATTTGTCGGCGTGAAGCTGCCAACCTGCGCGAACTGCGGATACTGAGGTGCTGCCAGTTGGGCGACCATGGGGACTG
>CALBTA010000172.1 GCA_937967755.1 uncultured Planctomycetaceae bacterium
CCTTTGCCACGCCCAAGGACAACAAGGCGCTGGAAATTCCCTGGCAAGGCTACGTGAAGGTGGCCGACCCAGGTGACTACAGCGAACTGGACTTCGGCCTGGGCGATACCATCACCGTCGAAGCCTGGATCGATCTGCACAATATCAACAACGATCAGAACATCTACATCGTCGGCAAGGGCCGCACCAACAACGAAGGCTTCCCGCGAGAAAACCAGAACTACGCCCTGCGGCTGCGCGGCATTGATGGCACGGCCCGGCTCAGTTTTCTGTTCCGCGGCGACGGCAAAAACCAAAACAAGCCGGCCGATTACCACCGCTGGAACAGCAACACTGGCTTTCCGCCCGGCAGCGGTTGGCACCACGTCGCGGTGACTTACACCTTCGGCAAACCCGATAGCCTGCGGGGTTACATCGACGGCAAGCCCGCTGCGGGCACATGGGATATGGCCGGCAAAACGTCCAGCGGGCCAGTGGTTGACAACGACGAATTGTGGATCGGCTCCGCCCTCGGCGGCAGCCAGGGCAATACGTTCAACGGGCTAATCGACGAAGTCGCCATCTTCCGCTACGCGATTCCGCCGGATCACATCGACGATCGCTACCGCATCGACGCCACCCAACCAATCGCCCCCGAAGCCGAACTTCCCAAAGTTCCCGCCGGGAAAGTGCTGGTGCAAATCTTTGAAGGTGTGCCCGATGGCAGCCTGATCGCCACCGGCGAACCAGCCGTCGAGTACACCACATCGTCACTGGCACTGGTCGATCTGCCGCGGAAGTACAACAGCAAAGGGCTGATCGCCGATTGGAAACAGCCGCTGTTGGTGCGGGCGATCACGCAAATCGAACCCTCCGCCGGCGAGCATCGCCTGCTACTGCGTTCGAAAGATCTCGCCCGCGTGCGCATCGGCGGAAGGGTTGTCGCCCAAACGGCGCGCATGAACAAGAACGCCAGCGGGCATGAGAAAGTTCCCGAGTTGGCCGATTCAGACGACCCGTTTCTCAGGCCCCTTTCGCCGGGATTGCAGGAGAAGTCGGCGACGCACAAGTTCAACGGCCAGCCGGCGGTCATCGTCGTCGAGGCGCTGGTCGGCAGCCAAAAGCTGCGGCCGGAATTGGGTGAACTGTCGTTGGCTGTCAAAGAAAACGACAAGCCGTTTCAGCTCGCTTCGCCAGCGGCCGATTTGCCGCTGACCGACGAAACCTGGCACACAATCGCCGCCGAGCAATACGCTTGGCTCGACCAGTTCAACCGTCAGCGGAGGGCGGGAGCTTCCGCCGGTGAGGATGCGTTTTGGGCCGATCGGCATCGCCTCGCCCGTGAGGCGTTGAAGACGCGAAATCCAATCCAGATTCCCGATGGCGATTTTTCCAACCCCATCGACCGGTTCATTGCCGCCAAACTGGCAGAGGAACAACTCGAATCAACCGACCTGATCGACGATGAAGCGTTCCTGCGCCGCGTGACGCTCGACACCGTTGGGGTGATTCCCACGCCGGAAGAGATCGCCGATTTCCAATCGCAAAAAGCCGGCGTTCGCCGCGAGCGGGTGATTGAACAATTGCTTGACGACTCGCGCTGGGCGGACCACTGGGTCAGCTATTGGCAAGATGTGCTCGGCGAGAACCCCAATGTTTTGAAAGGAAAGCTGAACAACACCGGCCCATTCCGCTGGTGGATTCATGAAGCGCTGCTCGACAACAAACCGGTCGATCGTTTCGCGACGGAACTGATCATGATGGAGGGAAGCAAATGGTACGGCGGCCCGGCCGGGTTCGCGCTGGCCACGCAGAACGACGCACCGATGGCGGCCAAGGCCCACATCATTGGCAAGGCGTTCATGGCGGTCGAGATGAAGTGCGCCCGCTGCCACGACGCCCCGTTCCACGATATCTCACAGGAAGACACGTTCAACATCGCCGCGATGCTCGCCCGCGGTTCGCAGAAGATTCCCAAAACCAGCGTCGTGCCGATCATCGAGGGTGCCCGCAAGCCGGAAGTTACCATTTCTTTGAAACCGGGCGAGACAATCAAACCGAAATGGCCGTTCGACGACATCGCCAGCGACGAAATCTCCGACGCCCTGCTTCGCAACGCCGACGACCCCCGCGCCCGCCTGGCGGCCATCGTCACCTCGGCAGACAACGACCGGTTCGCGCAGGTGATCGTCAACCGCATTTGGGCTCGCCTGATGGGCCGCGGCATCGTTGAACCCGTGGACGATTGGGAAGACGTCAAGCCGTCGCATCCGCAGTTGTTGAATTGGCTCGCCCAAGAGTTGGTCGCGAACAACTACGACATGAAGCACATCGCGCGGCTGATTCTCACATCGCAAACATATCAACGCAGCATCAAAGGCGATGCGACCCGTGAAGAGGTGAAATATTTTGCGACCCCGTCGCGGCGCCGCATGACGGCCGAGCAACTTGTCGATTCGGTGTTCCTCGCCGCCGGCAAGTCGTTTGGGGCGGAAGTGCTGTCGCTTGACCCCGAAGGCCGCCGGCCGGTCGATAGTTTTTTGAACCTGGGCGCACCGACCCGCGCGTGGCAGTTCACCTCGCTATCGAACGAACGAGACCGCCCGGCGCTGGCCTTGCCCGTCGCCCAAAGTTTCATCGATGTACTGATAACGTTTGGCTGGCGGGAGTCACGGCAAGACCCAATCAGCGACCGCGACCACCAGCCCACGCTGCTGCAGCCGGCCGTTTTGGCCAACGGGCTGATGGGCCGGCGGATCACGTCGCTTTCCGAAGACAGCGCATTGACAAGGATCGCGTTGAAAGAGCAATCGCCCGAGCAACTTGTCGATGCGGTCTTTACGCGCCTGCTTTCACGAAACCCGACGGGCGAGGAGCGCGAGCTGTTTGTTGAGTTGCTGCAAGAGGGCTACAACGACCGCATCAAACAGGTCGAAGCGCATGGTCCCAAACGGCCAGCGAAGCGGCACGCCGTTTCCTGGTCGAACCACCTCAACCCCGAAGCGACGAAGATCAAGCTGGAATTAGAACGCCTCGCCCGCGCCGGCGACCCGCCAACCGAGCGGCTGGACGCTGATTGGCGACAGCGGGCCGAAGATATGGTCTGGGCATTGCTTAACTCGCCGGAGTTTGTGTTCATACCGTAAGCATGATTTGATCACGGCTACCATCAAGTTTGAAAGCAATCAATGGCTACATCTCAATCCAGACGTGAATTTCTGACGACAACCGGTGCAATCGCCGCCGGCACATTCGGCGCGCAGTTCGTTCGCCCGCGTTCAAGCATCGCCGCCGAAGCGCCACGCGGGAAGGCCGAGCATTGCATCATGATTTGGCTCGGCGGCGGGGCCGGGCAAATGGATACGTTCGATCCCAAGCGCCGGGGCGACCCAAAGGCGAAGAAGCCCGGGTCCTACTACGATGCAATTGATACGGCGGTCGAAGGCGTGCAACTTTGTGAACATTTCTCTCAGACCGCGAAGCTGATGGACCGGTGCAACGTGGTGAGAACCGTACACCACGACGTGATCGACGAACACGCCGCCGCGGTCAACCGCATGCACACC
>CALBTA010000173.1 GCA_937967755.1 uncultured Planctomycetaceae bacterium
ACATTGGCCAAGCGCTGCCGGCTGATTCGCAACTTCGGCGACGAAGGGAAATTTGCGTGGGAGTCGCTGGGTTTCAATTTCCGCATGACGGCGATGTCCGCCGCCATCGGCATCGAGCAGGTCAAACGGCTGCAGGCGAACGTCGAGCGGCGACGGGAAATCGCCGCGAAGTACTACAAAGCGTTCGCCCGCGCCGAAGCGATCACGCTGCCGAATTACGCCGCGGGGCAGCGGACCAACTATCAGCTTTACCCGATCCTGCTTGATACCGAAAAGCTGGGCATGACGCGCGATGAAGTGATTGACCAGCTTGCCGCGCGCGGAGTCGCCGCGCGGCTTTACTATCCGGCGATGCACCGAATGGGCGTCTTCGCCCCGTTTGGACCGTTCGACGACGAACAGTTTCCGGTCGCGTGCCGTTACGCGGCGGCTTCGCTTTGCCTGCCGGTCTACGTCGGCATGACGGGCGAGCAGCAACAACACGTCATTCAATCGGTGCAAGAAGTCACAACCGAGGCCGCCAAACAAACCGCATGATCGCCGACCAGCTAATCGGAATCACCGGCGGGGCCGGGTTCATGGGAACGCACCTGGCGATGCGCCTGGCGGAAGCGAACCGGCTGAAGTTGCTGGACATCAATACCAAGCACAACTCAATCAACTACACACCGCTGGCCGAGCACCCGAACGTCGAACTGATCGAAGGCGACATCTGCGACGAGGCGTTTGTCCGCCGCGAACTGGCTGGGTGCGATACGGTCGTGCATTTGGCGGCCTTGTTGGGTGTGCAAAAAGTGGTCGACAATGCCCGGCAAACGATGGATACGATTGTGTTGGGCACGCGCAACGTGTTGCAGGCGGCCAGTCAAAACGGGGCGATCCGGCGGCTGGTTAACGTTTCCACCAGCGAGATTTACGGAAATATGACCACCTGGGGCGAGGCCGCGCCGGCGTCGATTGGGGCGGGTAACGATCCGCGGATGAGCTATGCCGCCGCGAAGCTGCTGGGCGAACACATGGTCTGGGCGTATTACCGCGACGTCGGCTGCCGCGTCGTCAACGTGCGGCCGTTCAATGTCTTCGGTCCGATGCGCCGGACGAACAACGCCGTCGGGGTCTTTACGATTCGTGCGTTGCGCGGGGAAGATTTGTTGATTCACGGGCACGGCGGGCAGTTGCGCTCTTTGTTCTACGTCTATGACTTCACCGATGGGATGATCGCCTGTCTGCACCGCGAAGAAGCAGTCGGAGAAGATTTCAACATTGGCAATTCGCTGACCACTTGCACGGTTCACGATCTCGCCAGCCGCATCTTAAGATTGACCGGCAGTTCGTCGAACCTGCGGTTCATCGAGCACCCGTTCAGCGACATGAACGTGCGGGCACCCAGCGGCGAAAAGGCCGAGCGCCTGCTCGGCTACCGCGCCCAAGTCGATATCGACGAAGGGTTGCTCAAGACCATCGCCTGGTATCAGGAACACCAAGAGGATTTCGCGCATTGGCTGTAGCCGAACCGCCTAGCACCCCATCGAAGCGCGACCGCTCGCAGCGGCCGCCGACGATGTGGACCTCATGGCAACTGCTGCGCCACTTCGGCCCGCGCTGGGCGGCCTATCGCGTGAAGTACGCGCTAGAGCGAAAGTCAGGCCTGCGGGCCAGCCGTGACCGAGTTCGGGCGTGGGAGCATGTCTCGCTTGCGTCGCTAATGGCCGAGCCGTGTCAGGCCGAGCCGGAAGAACTAAAGCGGGCGCTTACCGAGAGCCGGAATCGATTCTTCTTTTCACCTGACTTCGTCGCGTCCACCCGGCCGCGACTGTTGCGGTTCGACGACGAAGATGTCGGCAAATTACCGGTTCGTGCCGCGGATCGAATCGCCGCCGGACGGATGAACTTGTTTCACGTTCACGAGTACGACGTGGGAACCCCGCCCGCGTGGCATCGCAATGCAATCACCGGCGAGCGAACACCGGAAGATCAACATTGGAGCCGCATCGACGATTTCGCATACGGCGACATCAAAGTGATTTGGGATTTGAACCGCTTCAACTTCGCGTTCGACTTGGCCCGAGCCTATGCGCGAACAGAAGATGAACAATGGGCCGAACTGTTCTGGTCGCTGCTTGAGGATTGGCGGCTGCACAACCCGCCGAACTTAGGCGCGAATTGGAAATGCGGGCAAGAGGCGAGCCTGCGGGCGATGGCGTGGTGTTTTGCGCTGTTCACCTTCGCCCGCTGCGATTGCAGTTCGCCCGAGCGGGTCGCAAACCTGGCACAGATGCTCGCCTTCACCGGTAGTCGAGTCGCCGACAACATTCAGTACGCGGTCAGCCAGAAGAACAATCACGGGGTGAGCGAAGCCGTTGGCTTGCTAGCGATCTCTACCGTGCTTCCCGCACTGAAACAGGCCGACCATTGGCGGCAGACGGCGCGCCGTGTGTTGCGACAGCTTGCCGAAGAGTTGATTTACCACGACGGCGGGTTCTCGCAACATTCGTGGAACTATCACCGCTTGATGCTACATGACTACGTTTGGGCGATTCGCCTTGGCGAGGTCACGGGCGATCCGTTGCCCGCGGATGTCGTCGAACGGGTCGGTCGGGCGGGCGAGCTGCTACATCAGGTGATGGACGACACTACCGGAGAAGTGCCGTGCTACGGACAGGACGACGGTTCGCTAATATTTCCTCTGAACAACTGTTCGTATTTCGATTATCGCCCCGTGGTGCAGGCGACCGCCGCGGTCACTTCGGGCCAGCAGGTGTTGCCAGGGGGGCCTTGGGACGAAGACCTGCATTGGCTATTCGCCGGCAGCCCGCCGGATGTTGAACGTAAGCGCACTCAGAAAACATCATTTTCAACTCCTGTCAGCGGCTACGCCGTACTGCGCAGCGAAGAAGGGATGGCATTCACCCGAGCCGCCAGTTTTCAACATCGCCCCGCCCAAGCGGATATGCTGCATGTCGACATTCGCTGGCGGGGCCTGAACATCGCGGTCGATCCCGGCACGTTCTCTTACAACGCGCCGTCGCCGTGGGACAATCCGCTCGCAACCGCGCACTACCACAACACGGTCACGGTCGACGGCGAGGACCAAATGAAGCGCGTCGGGCGCTTCGTCTGGCTGCCGTGGTTGAATTCAAAGTCGCTCGGTCCAATCGATAGCGAAAGTGGAAAGCTCGCGCATTGGCAGGGCGAGCACGACGGCTATCAGCGACTGCGCTCGCCGGTTCGCCACCGCCGCGGAATTGTTCGTTTGCCGGGCGATCACTGGTTGGTGATCGATCGGGTCGAAAGCGACGCGCCGCACGACTATCGATTGCACTGGCTGCTGGCTGATTGGCCGCACGCCTGGTCGCCCGACGATCGCCGCTTGAGGTTAGAAGCAGACGCCGGCGACTACCACGTTCACGTTGCAGCTTGCGAAAGCTCAAGCCCGTGTTCGCTGTCGGTGGTCAGAGCCGACGAAGCGTCGCCGCGGGGCTGGAGGGCTCACGGATACCAGCGCAAGCGTCCGGCGATTTCGCTGGCGGCGGACGTTCATTCCGATAGCGTATGGTTTTGGTCCGCTTTAGGTCCCGAGTTGCTTGGAGTGACCCAACACGGTGAGCGAATTCGCGTCGCGGCATCGTCCTGGCAGGCGGAATTGATTCAAGCCGTTGGCGCTACCGACAAACTACTCTCGGAAATTTCACTGACCGGCGAACACTTAGAAACCCTAAGAATCTAACCCGCCCGTGGAATCGCCAGGCTCAACCCTCTATCAGCGATCCGGCAAGCGAACGTCCGATGTGTTGATCGCATCTACGCTGTTAGTGCTGTTATCGCCGATGTTGTGCCTTCTTGGTTTGTTACTTTTAATTTTTCAAGGCCGCCCGATCTTGTTCATCGACCGGCGGAGTGGAAAGGGCGGTGAGCCGTTCGATTGCTGGAAATTCAGAACGATGGCACAAGCCCGCAGCGATGACGGAGAATTGCTACCCGACCATCAACGCCAAACGGCGATAGGAAACATTCTGCGCGCGACCAGCCTGGATGAATTGCCGCAGCTTTGGAACGTACTCAAGGGAGAGATGAGCCTGGTTGGGCCGCGGCCGTTGACGGTCAACTATCTGGACCGCTATTCCCCCGAACAACGGCGCCGCCTGGAGGTCCGCCCGGGCATTACCGGTTGGGCGCAAGTCAACGGGCGCGATTCGATTTCATGGGATCGCAAATTTGAACTCGACCGTTGGTACGTCGATCACGTGTCGTTGTGGATCGATTTGCGCGTCATGGCCGCCACGGCCGTTCAGTTGCCGCCGCACACATTCCGCGCTCGCCCGCGATCCGAAGGAAGCGGCGAATTCTTCGGAAACGAAACAACGCAAGCGTGACCCCGGAAGAAATATCGTCACTGGTGATCGAGACCATCCATCAGGTTATTGCCGATAGCGGGCGCAAGGTCGACCAAGTTTCACCCGACGACCCGCTGCGGGAAAAGTTAGGGCTCGATTCGCTCGACCTGGCGGTAGTCGTCGTCCGCATGCAACAAGAAACCGGTCTGGATCCATTTCGCCGGCAACGGCAATCGATTCATAACGTGGAAAATTTAGTGCGAGCCTACCAAGAGGAACTGACAACCGTCTGATGTTCTGGCAGGCGATTCATGACGGAATGCGGCGACACGGTGCGGCGGCCGCCATCGTGGAAGCGGGTGAGACAACGACGTGGGACCAACTGGCCGCCACGACCGACGAAATCGCCGGACAGCTACTGCCCGCCAACAACCAACTCATCGGTATCGCCGCCACCAACGTATCACGGCAAATCGCGGCGCTCGCGGCCGTGCAACAGCAGGGTCTTACGCCTGTGCTGCTGCCCGAGTTCATCGCAGGCGAACGTCAGAATTTCTGCCACGAAACGAATCATGTTGGCGCGATCATCAACGACGATGAAGTCCGCACGGTTGTTGCCGGGCACGACATGGGGCCACCAACACAGAACGATCCGCCCGCCGACGGCATCGTGCTCTTCACCTCGGGCACGACCGGCTCGCCCAAGCCGGTAGTCCATACGTGGCACGCCATAGCCTCGACGGTCCGGAACGATGAATCGGTTCAATATCGCCGCTGGCTGCTGGCCTATCACCCCGCCACGTTTGCCGGAATGCAGGTGATGTTGCAAGCCGTCTTGACCGGCGGAACGATCGTCGTCGCCGAGCGACAGCAGGCGATGCTCGGCGATCAAGTGGTTCGCGACCGCGTGGAGATGGCTTCCGCAACACCAACGTTTTGGCGGCACCTGCTGCTGGCAACGGCACGCCAGCAGTTGAGCGCGGCACCTTTGCGTCAGATCACGCTCGGCGGCGAGGCGGCCGATCAACCGTTGCTGGACGCGCTCGCCGAGACGTTTCCCGCTTCGCGAATCACACACATCTACGCGTCAACCGAAATGGGCGTCTGCTTCTCGGTCAACGATGGCCTGGCTGGGTTCCCGGCCGACTGGCTTGAGAATCGGTCAACACCCGTGCGGCTGCGGGTCTCCGAGTCCGGCGAATTGGAAATCAATTCCCCTCGCCGCATGCTGCGCTATCTGTCCCGCGAAGTTGGAACAGAAAACAATGAGTGGTTTCGCACGGGCGATTTGGTCGAGGTCCAGGGCGACCGCGTGCAGTTTGCCGGCCGCAGGTCCGACACCATCAACGTCGGCGGAGCGAAGGTGATGCCGCTGCGGGTTGAAAAGGTCATTCGCGCCGTGGCCGGAGTCAGCGACGCCCGCGTGTTCGCCGTGGAAAGTTCCCTCGCCGGGCAACTGGTATCGGCGGAAGTGCAATTGGAACCGTGGCAAGACAAACCGTCGGCCCGTCGAGAAATCCTTTCCGCCTGCCGGCGGGAACTTCCGAAACACATGTTGCCAGCAACGATTGATTTTAGGTCGTCGCTAACAACTCATCAGGGAAAGGCCGTCCGAGGCGCGTAGGTGGATTCGCGAAAAGTCATCATCGTTTCGGGCGGCAGCCGCGGCCTGGGTGCGGCGATTGTGAAGCAATTGATCGATGCAGACTACGCGGTGGCGACATTCAGCCGCAACAGTTCCCAAGTCGTCGAACATTGGCAGGCCGAAGCCGGTGATCGCTTTCAGTTCCAAGCGATTGATCTGGCGGATGCCGACGCCGTCGAGGGCTTCGTCGCAACCGTCCATCAGAAGTTCGGCCGCGTGGATAGTCTCGTCAACAACGCGGCCATCGCCGGCGACGGCGTGCTGGCCACCACGGACGATACTTCGCTGCAATCCATGCTCGACATCAATCTGGCCGCAACCATCCGGCTGACCCGGGCCTGCCTCCGGTTGATGCTGCTGCGGGAACAAGGCGCGATCGTCAACATCGCATCGGTCGCCGGCTTGCGGGGCATGGCGGGGCTATCGGTTTATTCGGCGACCAAAGCAGGATTGATCGGCTTCTCGCGCTCGCTCGCTCGCGAAGTCGGGCCCAAAGGAATTTGCGTCAACACGATCGCCCCAGGCTACCTCGAAACCGAAATGTCGGCAGGCCTGCCCTCGGAACAAATCCAAAAAATCATTCGCCAAACGCCGCTGGGCCGCTTGGGATCGGTCGATGATGTTGTGCCTTGCGTTGAATTTTTGCTCAGCGACGTGGCCAGATTCATCACCGGGTAGGTCATTAGCATCGACGGAGGGGCCAGCGTCTAGCGCAAACGCTTCGCCGCACAAACACAAATGTACGACATAGTCATCATAGGTGCCGGCGGGTTCGCCAGAGAGGTTCACGCGTGGCTTCCGGAAGTCTACTCCGCGGAAACCCACCGCTTTCGCGGCTTTCTGGGACGCGAGCCCGACGCAGGGGCCGCGCCGCTGCTGGGCGACCCGCTGGACTATACGCCGCAAGCCGAAGATCGATTCATTCTCGCCATTGGCGATTTGGACGCCCGCGCGAGACTCGTGGGCGCACTGTCTGACAAAGGGGCAACCTTCATCAGTTTCATTCACCCGCAAAGCATCGTTTCGGCGAGCTCGCGAATCGGCCAAGGGACGGTGATCTATCCTTATGCGGTTGTTTCCAACGGAGCCAAGATTGGAGACTTCGCCCACCTCAGCCTGTACGCGTCAGCCGGGCACGACGCCGATGTCGGCCGCAACTGTTACCTGTCTCCATACGCAACGCTCAATGGCGGAAGCCGCATTGCGGACAACGTGTTTCTCGGATCTCACGCGACGGTCGGGCCGCAAGTCACCGTGGGCAGGAATTCAACCGTTTCTGCAAACTCCTGCGCCCTGCGAAACGTGCCCGATGAATCGTTCGTCTTCGGCGTGCCGGGAACCGCCGCGCCAAAGCTTGCAGCCACGACTGAAGTTTAACATCACTCGGTGAAACAAGTCATTCAACACCTGAAAACCGGTATTTTAATAGCGCCGGGCAATATCGACCAGTTTTATGATTACCTGCAAAAGATTTATTTCGGGGCGATCAGTTTTGATTTCAGAGATCAGGATGTGAGTGTCTATGATTGGGAAAAGGCCGCCCGGTCATATATCCGTTTTTTTGGCCTTGAAACTACGATATGA
>CALBTA010000174.1 GCA_937967755.1 uncultured Planctomycetaceae bacterium
CGAACCGCGTCCCTTTCCGTTAGCCAAGGCGGAGATTATCACGTGCATCAAGTCAAAGCTGAAAAATGCTGTCTTGTACGTGCATAAAAACAAACAAAAGCTGACGCTGCCGGGGCATGGCAATCGGGTCGATCACGACACGCTGTTTTCTGGCAAGATCACCAAACCTGCCGCTTCGCCTGCCCGGCTGTGGCGAGTCCGCCCGCAGATTTACATTGAACAGGTTTCGCGATTCGCCAAAGATGCCAAGGTTGGTCAACCGTTTTCCACCAGCAGTGCCGCGGGGTTTAAGGACTACGCGGATCTATTCGTCGTCGACGAACCAACCATCAACCAGCTGTTCCGCAACGCCAAAGCGATTGTCGCGATGCAGTGCGGCGAGGTACGTAGCAAGCCGGTCAAGGAGTTTCAAACGCTGTTGGAAGTTGCCGACGATGCCGGAAATCGAGATGAGGCGATGCGAGCGGCGATCACGAAGCAGTTCCATCTGGCGTTGTTGCGTGGCCCGACCGAGGTGGAGCTACAACAATTCGTCGGCCTAATGGCCAAGAACATCGAAGATGCCGGCCCGGCGATCGGGGTCAAGAGCACGCTGGCCGCGATTCTCTTGATGCCCGAAGCGATGTACCGCATCGAACTGGCCGATCAAGAGCCGGATGAGCATGGCCGCGTGATGCTTTCGTCCCGCGAAATCGCCTACGCCATCTCCTTCGCACTGACTGACGACGCCCCCGACTCGACGCTGCTCAAAGCGGCGGAGACCGGCAAGCTGGCCACCGCGGAAGATGTTCAAATTCAGGTTGAACGTATTTTGAACGATGAGCGGATCGACAAACCGCAGATCATGCGTTTCTTCGACCAGTACTTCGATTACACAGGTGCCGAGGACGTCTTCAAGGATTTTAAACGGGGTCAGTGGCGGCCGGAAATTCTGATCAACGATACGCGGATGCTGATCCAGTCGATTTTGGATGAGGATCGTGATGTTCTGAAGCAATTGCTGACGACCAACAAGTCTTTCGTCAACGCTCGCTGGGACCCCAAACAGAAGAAGTACGTCGAAGCGAAGCCCTACAAGAAGAAAGAGCCAAAGCGTGACAAAAAGACTGGCAAGCTGATTCCCATTCCGCCGCGGGATCCGATGAACCAGCCTGCCGTGCACGACTGGTACAACATGCCGCTTGATTGGCAGTGGTCATCGAAACAACCACTGGAACTGCCGCGTGGCGAGAGGGCGGGCGTTCTCACACAACCGAGTTGGCTGGCGGCGTTCGCTTCCAATAACGAGAACCACCCGATCCAACGGGGCAAGTGGGTACGCGAGCGATTGCTCGGCGGGGTGGTGCCCGACCTGCCGATTGCAGTGGATGCCAAATTGCCCGATGAGCCCCACGAAACGCTCCGCACCCGGATGCGAATCACCGAGGAGAAGTATTGCTGGCAGTGTCATCAAAAGATGAACCCCCTGGGGGTGATGTTCGAGAATTACGACTTCGTCGGACGCTACCGAGAGCTCGAGCCGGTGGTCGATTTGGAAGCGACCGAAAAGAACGTCAACAGCAAAGGCGAATCGCAAGGCGATGTGATGCGAGAAGTACCGGTCGATGCCACCGGCAAGGTCACCCGTAGCGGCGATTCGAACATTGATGGCGACTACGACGACGCGGTCGAAATGATTCACGCCGTGGCCGACTCGCCCCGCGTGCGGCAGGTCTTCGTCCGTCACGCTTTCCGCTTTTGGATGGGCCGCAATGAAACGCTGGCCGACGCCCCCACGCTGTTGGCGGCTGATCAAGCCTACGTCGAAAGCGGTGGCAGCATGAAGGCGTTGATTACGTCGCTCTTGACCAGCGACTCGTTTCTGTTTCGCAAGGCAGCCACTTCCGTACAATAATTCGCACACCAACAACATCTAAATCAGATACAAATCACCGAAAGGATCAACCATGAAGATGAATCGACGTCACGCGCTGAAAGGTCTTTCCCTGGGAGCGGGCGGGGCCTTGCTTTCGCCGCTGTTTGGTCAGTTGCAAGCGCAAGCAGCCGGGGCAGCCAAGATGCCGCAACGATTCGTGTTTGTGCTGGAAGGCAATGGTCTGCCCTGGCAGCAGATTACCCCAGAATCGATCAAGCGGGTCAAAGAACGCGAGCGGACAGAGTTGGTCGATATGACGATCACCGATCATGAACTCCCCACGGCACTGCAGCCGATCAAGGCGTTTCAAGATCGCCTGACCGTGCTCAACGGCCTTTCCGGCAAGATCGCAGGCGGTGGACACTCGAACGACTTTGGCGCGCTCGGCTGTCACAACTGCGGCGGCGGCGTCGGCAACAGCGGTTCGCCAGCGGGCGAGACGATTGACGTTGCCCTGGGCAAGAAGTTGGGCGGGGTCTTCACGCACGTCGGTCTAGGCATGACGGGCAAGAACGAGCAGAACGTGATCTACAACTGCTCGGCTTGGGGCAAGGGCAAGCCGATGCCGACCACTTGCCAACCCGCAGCCGCCTACGCCAACTTGTTTGGCAGCATTGCCGGCGGAGATGCCAAAGCAGAGTTCACCGCCAAGACCAACGTGCTGGACTTCCTGCTGGACGACGTCCGCAAGCTGCACGGCCATGTCGCCGGTAGCGAACGCGACAAGCTGAACGCCCATCTCGAAGCGTACGAGGCGATGCGCGATCGCCAAAGCCGCCTTAACGAGATTGAAAATACCCTGCGTGAAAAAGCACCGGTCGTCGGTGATAAGTACACATCCGAAGTCGAGACCGATCGCCTTGACGCTCAGTTCGATATCGGCGCTGCGGCACTGATTGGCGGTTTGACCAGCGCGTTGACGATTTCTTCTGGCGCGGGCAATCCGTTCTTCGGCGTGAAGTTCACCGGGCTGGGCATCGACTTCGGCAAGCACGGCATTGGCCATGGCGGAAGTTACAACGGCATGACCGCTGCCGAAATGGCGATCAAGATTCGCGGTTTCCACTTTGAACTGATCGCCCGCATGATGCAGAAGCTGAACGCGGTTCCCGAGGGCGATGGCACGATGCTCGACAACACGACCATCGTCTACATGTCCGACGCCGCCGAAGGTCACCACAGCCGCTGCTGGGAGTGGCCCTTTGTCCTCTTCCCTGCGAAGAACAGCGGTATGAAGCAAGGGCGTTACATCGAGTATCCCTACTGGGGGAACGATGGCCACCGCGAAATCGGCAACCTTTACACGACGCTGCTGCACGTTGCCGGCGAGCACCGCGACTACTTC
>CALBTA010000175.1 GCA_937967755.1 uncultured Planctomycetaceae bacterium
CACGGCGATCGCCCGGCCGTCGGGGCATTGGGCCTTGTAAACCGTGGCGAAATTTCCACTACGCGGCTTCGGCTGCCCGAGGTGGTTCGTCTCGATCGTGCATTCGCGCAGCGCCGGATCACGAAACGCCGCCTTCGGCGTTTTCATCAGGCGAGCAAAATCACTGACAAGCGGCCAGGAGGACATGGGCGCGTGGAAAGTACGGAAACCGAAAGCGGCAGAAGTTGAACCCCCCATTATATCTGTCGCCGCGCACGGGATGTAGGACTGGCAAGGCCGCGAAATCCTACTCGCTGTCTTCTGTTAGCAGCCGAAAATAATTTGCTTCGATATGGCTGGTGTCGATATTCCTCTTCTCTTTTGGAATCTGGTCATGGGCAGAAAGCGAAGCTCCGGCCGCGAGCGCCTCCGGCGAAAGGGGTGTCAATTCAATCGCGCGGCGCTCAATCACTTCAGGGCGAATATCTTGGATGTCGCCGCTGGTTTGAATCGCACCGGTCGGCGGCGCGATGATTCCCCAAGCGATCAAGCTTAGAGAAAATAGCGTCAACAACAGACCACTCGCCAGACGCCGCAAGGGCAGCGAAAAGCGAATGCCTTTTATGTTCGCGCTGTGCAAATGAGCCACCGCGTCTTCGACTTGCAGCACGGCGAACGGGTCGCCTGCATCGTTTCGGGCCAAATGCAGCGCGGTGGCGGTGCGATCTTGCAGTTGTAGCCTCCGGTCAATCAACCGTGCCGCTTGTTGCCAATTCGCCCCGTGCCACAATGCCCAGGCCAGCGCCAGCAATGGAAACCCAACCGCAACCGCCGCGCCGATCAGCCCGGAGGTCATGCTGCCTCCCAACAGCGTTAGTAATGCTGCAACCAGGGCCAGCCACCCGCCGATCAGCAGGGCAGAAGCCACCGGACCCATCGCCCGCTGCCGAGAAAGACGGCGACGAATTGGCCGCAAGTGTTGGTGAAGTTGGTGGATCATCTATTCACGCTGCTTTTTTTCTGTTGTCTACCACAACGACTGGTTGCTTCGCGTTCAATCGGCGGACAACGACTTCCGCGACGTACGCCAACAATGCCGCGATCAGAAAATACTGCCACAACGGAAAGAGGACACCGACCATTCGTCCATCGGGTGCGAAGATTTCTTCCATCGCAGGTGAGTATTTTCCGCCGGAAAGCGATGCGATCGTGCGGAGCTTCGCCTCGTTTGCACCTTGCAGGCGGAACTCATCGGAATAATTGACTACGATTCCGCGTCGATGCCGAACGATGACTGCTCCGCCTACTTGAACGCCAATGTCGAGCTGCAATTGTTCGCCCGCAGCCGCGTCGAATTCGGCTTCGTAGTAGCCCGGTGCGGTTTGCAGCATCGCCAGCACCTTGGCGTTCAAATCACCGGTTCGATCAATCTGGGTCACGTTGAGCGTGGCGATTCCGTCGGTGATGTATCTGGGGCTTTCGCCGAACCGGCTAGCAGCATTCAGCCCGACGGTAACACGGCCGTTGTGCTGGCGAACGGCCACCGCCGTGTCTTGGTTGAAATCATCATTCATCACATAGCTTGCCAGTCGCTGCCAAAATGGGGCGTCGCCCGGCCAGCTTTCCCGCCACTGGGTCATTGCCCCCGCATCGCTGGTCAGCACCATCGCTTTGCCTCGCCCGTGCCGATGCCAGGCAAGCCAGGGGTCGCCTTCGCCGGCGGTCAGCAACAGTTGCGCGCCGGGTTTGTATGTGGTGGCGACGAAGCTTTTCACCGCCGGGGCCGACCGCATGTCCAACCCGGGAAGCGATTGGGCGGTCGTGATCGGGAACTCGTCGCCGGTCACTTTGCTGGCGGCGGTGCGGGTTTCGCGCTCCAGTATCTTCGGTAGGTCGTCGGGGTTGTCGACGTGGTGGTGCGTTCCGCCGGCGATGCGGGCGATGTCTTGCAAGATGGTTTGGTCCGCGCCCGCTCCTAAGGAAACGGTCGAGACCGAAATTCCCGCATCGGCCATTTGCTGGGCGACCCGTTCAAAGTCGCCGGGCGTCGGCACGCCATCGGTTAGCAAAATCGCGTGGCGGCTGTCGGCG
>CALBTA010000176.1 GCA_937967755.1 uncultured Planctomycetaceae bacterium
CTAGAAGAACCCGCTACGACTTTGCAAAAGGATTCGTCATGGTTTATCGCAGACAAACATTCTTACTTCTCGTTTGTATCGCTTTTTCATCAACATCGGCCTTCGCCCAACGCTTGTGGACCAACCCCGCAGACAAATCGCTGCCCGCCGATTTTCATATTCAGGGTGAGTACGTTGGCGAAGTGAAAGGGGGCGGCAAATTGGGCGTGCAGGTGATTGCATTGGGCAAGGGCGCATTCCAGGCCGTCGTCTACCAGGGCGGGCTGCCGGGCGCTGGCTGGGACGGCGAGGCGAAGCATTTGATGGACGGAAAACTGGAAGGCGAAATCGCGAAGTTCCAGCCGACCACCGGCAAGCGGAAGTATCTCGCCGGTCCGCCGCAAGAGTTTTCGGCGATCACTTCATTTTCCGAATCGGACAACGCGGCCTACACGGCCGAAGCAGGCGACGGCAAGTTGACCGGCAAAACGCCCGACGGCAAGACGTTCGAGTTGAAGCGCACCACCCGCGCCGCCGACACGCTCGGCAAGAAGCCGCCCGAGGGTGCGGTCGTTCTGTTCGACGGCACCGAAGCGTCGATGGCCAACTGGCAAGGGGGCCGCTTCGACGAAGCAACGAAACTGCTGAACACCGACGGCAAGGACATCAAAACGAAACAGGAATTTAGCAACTACACCATGCACGTTGAGTTCCTGCTGCCCTACAAGCCGGGTGCCCGCGGGCAAGGCCGGGGCAACAGCGGGTTCTACCAAGTCGATCATTACGAAGTGCAGATCCTCGACTCGTTCGGCTTGGAAGGGAAGAACAACGAGTGCGGCGGTGTGTACTCGAAGAAGGATTCCGACGTGAACGCCTGTCTCCCACCGCTCCAATGGCAGACATATGACGTGGAGTTCACGAACGCCGTGGCGAATGAAAGCGGCAAGAAGACTCAGAGCGCGAAGATGACGGTCAAGCTGAACGGCATCGTCATTCACGACAATTACGAGATCCCCGGCAAGACTGGCGGTTCCCGCAACGCCCCGGAAGGAACGCCCGGCCCGATCAAACTACAAGGCCACGGCAACCCGCTGCAATTCCGCAATGTTTGGATTGTGGAGAAGTAAGTCCGTTTGATTGATGTCGCCCCTGCCGGCGCTTTGCGTTGATTTTGGCCCTCAATCCCCCGAGCTTACGCTCGGGGCTAATTGATTCCGCCGCTCCGCGGCTGACGCAGCCGCGGAGCGGCGGATCACGTAGCCTGGGGCGTTAGCCCCAGGGGATCGAACATCACACACTACAAAGCCCCGGTAGGGGCGACATCTGTTCGGAACCACAAATCGATTCGTATGCCAACTCTCCCCCATTTTCAATTCACACGTTCGCAAAGGTTGTTTGATATGAGAACGATTTCGGCAACGCTCAAACTCCTCATCCTACTCGCCATCACTACCACGGCCGTGGCCGAAGACAAGAAGATCGTCTTCATCGCCGGTCCCCGCAGCCACGGATTCGGTTCGCACGAACACAAAGCGGGCTGCATGCTGCTGGAGAAGAGCCTGAAAGAGAGCGGGCTGAAGGGCTTCACCACCGAGGTGGTCACCAACGGGTGGCCCAAGGATGAATCGGTGCTGGAAGGGGCCGATTGCATCGTGATGTATACCGATGGCGGTGGGCGGCATTTCGCCAACCCGAATTTGCCGAAGATCGACAAACTCGCCGGGGAAGGGGCCGGCATCGTCTGTATTCACTACGGCGTGGAAGTTCCCAAAGGCGAATCAGGCGACCGGTTTTTGAATTGGATCGGCGGTTACTTTGAAACGCATTGGTCGGTGAACCCGCACTGGACGGCCGAGTTTGAAAAGCTGGCCGACCACCCGATCACCCGAGGTGTGAAACCGTTCACCATCCGGGACGAGTGGTACTATCACATGCGGTTCCGCCCGGAGATGAAAAACGTCACGCCGATCCTGAGCGATCTTCCGCCAGACGAGTCGTTAAGCCGGCGAGACGGAGCACACAGCGGCAACCCGGCGGTGCGGAAGGCTGTGCTGGAAGACAAGCAGCCGCAGCACGTCGCTTGGGCGGCCGAGCGCGAAGATGGCGGTCGCGGCTTCGGCTTCACCGGCGGGCATTTCCATTGGAACTGGGGCAACAACGATTTCCGCAAGCTGGTTTGCAACGCCATCATCTGGGCCGCGAAGGTCGAAGTGCCTGATTCCGGCGTGCCGATGAAGAACCTTTCGGTCGACGACCTGCTGGCCAACCAAGATGGGAAGGCTCCCGACAACTTCGACCGCGAGAAGATGAAAGCCCAGCTCGAAGCCTGGAACGGCAGCGCCGGCGATTCCAACAAAACTTCCTCGCGCACCAAAGCCAAGCCCATTTACAAAAGCCCGCTGGTGACCAGCGCCACCGAAGGCCACGCCGTGGAGGTGGCGGCCGATATTTCCGGCGCGAAGAAACTGTACCTGGTGGTGAACGATGGCGGCAACGGCTACTCCTGCGACTGGGCCGATTGGGCGGAGCCGCGGTTGATCGGCGACGCTGGCGAAAAGAAGTTGACCGACCTGAAGTGGCGAGCCGCTTCCAGCCAATGGGGACAGGTTCGCGTGAACCAAAACGCCGGCGGCAAGGCGATGTCGATTGACGGCGAGCCGGTCGCTTACGGTGTCGGCACACATGCCAACAGCACAATCGAATACGACTTGCCCGAGGGCTACACGCAATTCAAAGCCCGCGGCGGGTTGGACAACGGGGGCACCGATCAAGGGGCATGCGGCGAATCAGCCAGCGTGCAGTTTCTGGTCTACACACAGCATCCTCCGGTCGTCGTCGCCAGCGGAGCATTGGCCGCCGCGGGAGAAGTTCACGACGCCGAGAACGCCGTCGCACAACTCGACGTGCATGAGGATCTCGAGGCGACGCTCTTCGCCAGCGAACCGATGATGACCAACCCCTCGAACATCGAAATCGACCACCGCGGCCGCGCCTGGGTTTGCGAGATCGTCAACTACCGCCGCCACCAAAATAAGCGCCCGGAAGGGGACCGCATTGTCATCCTGGAAGACACCAACGGCGACGGGAAAGCCGATAAGGAAACAGTCTTTCATCAGGCCCCGGACTTTAAATCGCCACACGGGATTTGTGTGCTGCCGACGGTCAGCGGAAAAGGAACCAAAGCGATCGTCTCCTACGGCGACAAGGTAGTGGTAATGACCGATGCCGACGGCGACGATAAGGCCGACAAGCAAGAGGTGCTGTTCTCGGGCATCGCGGGCACGCAGCACGACCACGGCATCCATGCGTTTGTGTTCGGTCCCGACGGCAAGCTGTACTTCAACTTCGGCAACAGCGGCCGCCATTTGAAGGACAAAGATGGCAAGGTGGTCGTCGACAAGGCGGGCAACGAAATCGTCGCCAACCGCAAGCCGTACCAGGAAGGAATGGTCTTCCGCTGCAACATGGACGGCAGTGAGGTGGAAACGCTCGGCTGGAATTTTCGCAACAACTGGGAAGTCACCGTTGATAGTTACGGCGCGTTGTGGCAAAGCGACAACGACGACGACGGCAATCGCGGCGTGCGGATTAATTTCGTGATGGAGTTCGGCAATTACGGTTACAAGGATGAATTGACCGGAGCGGGCTGGAAGAGCAAACGGACCAATCTGGAAAAGGAAGTTCCGCTTCAGCACTGGCACTTGAATGACCCGGGCGTGATGCCGAATTTGCTGCAAACCGGAGCCGGTTCGCCCACTGGCATCACCGTTTACGAAGGCGATTTGCTGCCGGAAGTTTTCCAAGGCCAAGTCATTCACACCGATGCCGGCCCGAACATCTGCCGCGCCTACCCGGCCAAACCGGACGGGGCGGGCTACAGTGCCGAGATCGTGAACATCCTCGATGGCAAGCGTAACAAGTGGTTCCGCCCTTCCGATGTGGCCGTTGCGACGGACGGCTCGCTGATCGTCGCCGACTGGTATGACCCGGGCGTGGGCGGGCACAACGCCGGCGACCTCGATCGTGGACGCCTGTTCCGCGTCACGCCGGCCGGGCAGGGTGAAAAATATGCCCCGCCGAAGTTCGACTTTAGCGCGGCCGAAGGTTGTGTGGAAGCGTTGAAGAACGCCAACTACGCCGTGCGCTACATCGCTTGGACCTCGCTGCACGAAATGGGCGAGAAGGCCTATGCCGCGCTGCAAGCGCTCGCCAAAGACGACAACCCGATTTACCGCGCCCGGGCGCTGTGGCTGCTGGGCAAGGCCGAAGGGGGTGGGCAGAAGGCGGTCAATCAGGCGCTGGCCGACACCGATCCGGAAATTCGCGCGATGGGGATCCGCCTGGGGCGTCAACTGGTGGCGGCCGATGCAAAGATCGACGCTGCGGCAATGTTGAAGCAAACAGCGGCAGACAAATCGCCCGCCGTGCGTCGCGAATGCGCCGTGGCCATCGCCGACTTGCAACCGGATAACGCCCCACAGTTGTGGGCACAACTGGCGATGCAACACGATGGCAAAGACCGCTGGTACCTGGAAGCCCTGGGCATCGCCGCCCGCGGAAATTGGGACGCCTGCCTGGCTGTTTATTTGGAAGAGGTCGGCGAAGACGACGCAGTGAAAACGGCCGCCGGGCGAGACATCATCTGGCGCAGTCGGGCCAAGGGATCGCCCGCGCTGCTCGCCAAGATCCTCAAGGCCGAAGACACCGCCGAAGAGGCCAAGCCCCGTTACTTCCGGGCCTTTGACTTCTTGAGCGGGCCTGAAAAAGATGAGGCACTGAAGAGCCTGCTGGGGCTGTAAACGTATTCGCAATTCGGGCGAGCCTTCGGCTTCGCCGCTAACCGGGTGTCTTACTTCCATGCGCTATTTCGTGATCATTTGCGCTTTGCTCGTAGCGTTGCCAGTAGCGGCCGACGACTACCCCGAGCGCGCCGCTGACGAGAACATCGTCGAAACTGTTTTGCGGCTGGAGAACTTCGATCTCAATTCTTCGGAAAAAGGCAAGTCGGCCGTTCTGCGCTATCTGAAGCACAACGCCGGCAGCCCGACGTTTTTTGAACTGCTAACGAAGTACGAAATCGAAGAAGCCGACCCGCTGTTGCTAAAGCTCGTCCTCGATCAACCAACAGAGACCGCCGGCGTGGAAGCGGCCCGGCGGCTGTTGGCATCGGGTGGCGGTGAGCAGTTGTTGGGAACCATCAACCGCAACGATGAACAATCGGTCGCTGTGATTTCGGCGCTGGGCCTTTCCGGTGCGCGGCAAGTCAGCCAGCTGTTGCAGCCGGTCATGCTGGAAGCCAGCCGGCCGCTGGCGGTGCGCAGCGCCGCCGCGGTGGCCATTGGCCGGCAACCCAAAGGCGCGCAGTTGTTGCTTGGCCGCGTCGAAAAGAACCAACTTCCTAAAGACTTGCATTTCACCGTTGGCGACATTCTTCGCGCATCGCCCGATGAGAAGATTCGCAACGCAGCCAACAAACATCTACCCGCCCCCGCAACCGCCAGCGCCGAGCCGCTGCCGCCGATTGCTGAACTTCTCAAGCGCGAAGGCGATGCCAAGTCGGGCCTTGAAGTATTTAACAAGGCCGGCACTTGCAGCGAGTGCCATCAAGTTCAAGGGAAAGGCAAAAACATCGGTCCCGATTTGACGGAGATCGGCAGCAAGTTGTCGCGCGAAGCGATGCTGGTCGCCATCTTGGATCCCAGCGCCGGCATCAGCCACAACTATGAAACCTATCAGGCGATTCTCGTCGATGGCACGCTGTTCAGTGGCATCAAAACCAGCGAAACGGACGACGCGGTTACCCTCAAATCGGCCGAAGGGATCGAGCGGGCGATTCCGGTCGACGAAATCGACGAACTCATCAAGGAAAAACAGTCGCTGATGCCCGCCGATCTACAAAAGTTGATGACCGCGGAACAGCTGGTCGACGTGGTCGCCTATCTCACCACGCTGAAGAAAAAAGAGGACTAACAAAACGGTTGAACCGCCCGTTGCGGTGGTTACAATCTAATTGTCAGACCACTCAATTCGCATCACAACCTTTGCATCAGACCGCAGGTGACCGACATGTCCCAAGGCAGCGAGAACGGCCGCGACGACACCAGCACAACCAAGAGCGTGGCCGACCGCGTCGCCCAAGTCGTTGACTATCTGGAAGAAAAAATCTTTTCACGCACCTTGCAGCCCGGCGACCTGCTTCCGGCCGAGCGCGAACTGAGTGCGGAACTGGGCGTCAGCCGCAGCGTTGTTCGTGAAGCGCTCGGAAAACTCGATAGTCTTGGACTGGTCGAACGCCGGCAGGGTTCGGGAACCCGCGTTGCCCCGCCCAGCAAGATTCCCGTGCTGAAAGGGTTCCGCCGCATGTTCCTGGCGGGCGATCTGGATTTGAACGACCTGACCGAAGCCCGACTGCCGCTGGAAGTCGCCATGGTTCGGCTGGCCGCTGCGCGCCGCAGCGACGAACACCTGCAACGCCTGGAGGAGCAGCAAGCGATTCTCGAAAGCGAGCAAGAGGATATCGAGACCCACCTGCGCGCCGATGAGGCGTTCCACGCGATCTTGGCCGAGGCGACCGGCAACCCAATGTTCGGCATGCTGTTGGAACCCGTGCAGCACCTGCGGCATGAACCTTACCGCAAGCACTACGACGAGTATCAACTGCGCGAGACCCGCGCGGAACACCAGGCGATCGTCAGCGCGATTCGCGATGGCAATCCCGACGCGGCCGAAGCGGCCATTCGGGACCATCTAGGAAAGTTTATCAGCGTGCAAGCCGACGGCGAACGGGTCGCCCCCGGCGAAACGGAAACGCCGGCTACTTAGACCGAAACCGCGTGAAGTCGCCATTTGCTTCGGTTATGATGGGCACCACATCTTCCCTGCCCTCCAGCCGTTAGGTCTCCCGCCATGGCCCGAACACTGCTGCGTGCCGTCGTCGTTCTACTATTCCTTTCGCCGGCACATCAAGTTCTGGCCTGGCAAATTCCCGAGGGCGTTACCAGTACGCAAAACCCCAAGGACAAACCGCTTCCGCCTGAGGAAGCGCTGAAGAAGATCAAAGT
>CALBTA010000177.1 GCA_937967755.1 uncultured Planctomycetaceae bacterium
CAACTTCCAACGTGAAATTCGCCTGCAAGCCAAACTCGATCACCCCAACCTGGTGCGCGCGCACGACGCCGGGCATGATGGGAACGTTTACTACCTGGTGGTGGAATATGTTCCCGGCACTGATTTGCGGCGGCTGGTGCGCACCCAAGGCAAACTCGATCTACAGCAGGCGGCGACCGTCATCATGCAAGCCGCACAGGGGTTGCACCACGCCCACTCGCAAGGTTTGATTCACCGCGACGTGAAGCCGGGCAACTTGCTGGTTACGCCTGAGGGGCATACGAAAGTTTCCGACCTGGGGCTGGCTGGCTTCATGGATGAAGGGCAAGACGACCCGCGTGCCGGTAAGATCGTAGGCACGGCCGATTACATCTCGCCTGAAGTTTTTCAGTCGCCGGCGGACGTGACGTTTTTAAGCGACATCTACTCGCTCGGTTGCACGTTGTATTACGCGGTGACCGGCAAAGTCCCTTACCCGGGCGGATCGACGCGCGAGAAGTTGGAACGGCATTGCCACGACACGCCGTTTCACCCGCAGCGATTTAACGAGAGCATCACGGAAGAGTTCGTGGAAGTGATTGCCGACATGATGGAGAAGGATACGTCGAAGCGCACCCAATCGGCGGCCGAAGTGGCGACGCGGCTGGCAGTTTGGGCCAAGGGCGAAGGGCCGCAGCCGTCGCGGATTCGCAGTTCGGCCTGGGTGCCGCCGCCGCTGCCGACCGATGCCGATGACGCCTTGGATTCCGGCGAGTTTGACGCGGGAATGCCGGAAAGCCCCAGCCAAATCACAGGCAACGCATCGCAGCGAACGCTGCCGGTTTCCGGCCAGGAAACGGCCAGCGATGACGGCTTGCCACCCCCGCCATCGTGGCCCGCCGAGCAGGTCGATCCGATGCAAACTCCCTGGGGCTACATCCTCATCACCGCAGGCATCACCATCCCCGCGGCGCTATTTCTAGGTGCGATGATGATGTTCTTGTTTATGCGACTGCTGGGCGGATGACAGTATGTGGTCGCTTTCGATGTAAGACGGGCACTCTTGCCCGTTGATGACCGGGCAGGAGTGCCCGGTCTACGGAAATCCAATCCGGCTTGCGAAATCGGGTTCACGCTAGCAGCCAATAAATCCGTGTGGGCTTGATTCGCTCGATTCTGCTAACATCCCCCGCTCGCAACAGGGCGACGGGTAGCCGTCGCGTTTCGTTTTGCTCTTCAGGGATGAATCGCCATGTGTGGAATCGTTGGGTACGTTGGGCACCGTGATGCTGTTGATTTCTTGATTGCCGGGCTGCGGCGGCTGGAGTACCGCGGTTACGACAGCGCCGGCGTCGCGACTTTGGGTGGGCCTGCCCAACTGCACATGGTGAAGACCGTTGGAAAGATTGACAACCTGGCCAACGAAGTGGCGGTGCGTAACCCACAAGGGCACATCGGCATCGGGCATACCCGTTGGGCAACGCATGGTGCTCCGACCGAACAGAACGCGCACCCCCACGTCGGCGGCAACGGCCCGGTGCTGGCATTAGTTCACAACGGAGTGATCGAGAATTACAAATCGATCAAAGCTTCGCTGGAGGCCGAGGGTTACGTTTTTCAATCCGATACGGACACCGAAGTCGTTTCGCACTTGATCGCCGCTTGCCTGGCCCGGCAAACGGAAACCGCGTCGGTCGATGAAGACGACGTCGAAACACTGCACGCCACACTGGCGGCAGCGGTTCGCGACGCCGCTTCGCAACTGCGCGGGACGTACGGGCTGGTGGTTCTGTTTCGCGAACACCCTGAAGTGATCATCGCCGCCCGGCTGGGAAGCCCGTTGGTGGTCGGCGTCGGCAATGGCGAACATTTCATTGCGAGCGACGCGTCGCCGCTGGCGGGTTATACCGACAAAATCGTGTACCTGGCCGATAACCAAATCGCCATCGTTACGGCCGACAAGTTGGACGTGAATCACCGCGACCTAGGGCAGGTGAAGCACAGCGTGCAACCGCTGCCGGTGCAGGCGGAAGACGTCGACTTGAACGGCTTCCCGCATTACATGCTCAAGGAAATCTTTGAACAGCCGGAATCGCTGACCAACACCATGCGGGGGCGATTGGATGAAGACAACGCGACCGCTGTCTTCGGCGGGTTGAACCTTTCGCCGAAGGACATTCGCAGCCGGCGGCGAATTTTGCTGACCGCCTGCGGCACGAGTTGGCACGCGGCGCTGTACGGCGAATACGTCATTGAAGCCCTCAGCCGTTTGCCGGTGGAAGTGGAATACGCCAGCGAACTGCGCTACCGCAACCCACCGTTCGATAACCGGAACTTGCTGTTCGCGATCACACAAAGCGGCGAAACGGCCGACACGCTGGCCGCGTTGCGAGAAATCAAGCGCAAGGGCCACCCGACGTTGGCGATTTGCAACGTCGTCGGCAGCAGTATTGCCCAAGAGGCGGACGGCGGAATCTACCTGCACGCCGGGCCGGAAATCGGCGT
>CALBTA010000178.1 GCA_937967755.1 uncultured Planctomycetaceae bacterium
GGTTGGGCTTTGAGTATTTTAATCATGGTTCATACCATTCACATTCGTGCAGACACGTTGGTGTCACCAGCATTATAACGTGACCTAGACGTGCTTGTTAGATCTTCTCCAACGTCACGTCCATCCCCTTGCTCGTAGGCATGCCGCTGCCGTGGGTGTCGCCGCCCATTAGTTGGCTGGAGAGATTGCCGTAGGCGATGAACAAGATGCCAGGGGGCAGTTCGTCTCCCTTGGCCGGCGTGATGGCGACTTCGATCTGCCCGTGCTCGCCCGTCAAGCGGACGCGGTCCCCCTTGGTCAGGCTCAGCCGCTCGCAATCCTCAGGGGCGACTTGCAACGTGTTGATCTCTTCCTGGTAATCGGTTTCGAACTTTCCCTGGCTAATACCGGCCCCTTGCCGGCTGGTGCGGCCCGGAATGAGAATAAATGTTTCCGCCATGGCCAATATTTTGCCTAAAAATGCGAAAGTATTATGAACACGCGAAGAGCCAAATTGGCTCGGCCTGATCTTATTCTCACAAGATAGCTTCAAACTGGCCCGATGGCGATGGCTTTCTCGCGATTCGACACTGCATTCGCAAAGGAACTCCGTGATGTTTGATGTCAGCATTTTCGCTCCGCTTTTCGCTCAGATGGAAGAAGCGCAGGCAAGTTCCGGCGAACTGGGACAGGCCTTTGTCGGCGTTGCCGTGGCGGTGGGGTTGTTCACGATGATCATCCTGGTCGTCGCCGTGCCGACCATCGTTCATCACCGTTATCTAAAACGGGTGGCGGAACTGAACGCAGACATCAAGCAGCAAATGATCCAGCGCGGCTATTCCGTGGAAGAAATTTTGGCCGTCATCAACGAAGATCCGAAAGTCTTGAACCGCGGTAAGCACCCGCCGGCCAAGATGACTCCATCGAAGATTCCGCCAGAGCCATTGCGGAATTAGCCGTCGTCACCCGCCCAACCACGTTGGCGATTGTACTCGGCGACTAATTCGTCGAGCCTTGTCGCGGATAGCACAGCCCTCGGGTCGTCGGGCAAGGCTGTTCCCAAGAACCGTTGGGGCAAGGTGTCCTCATCGGGCGTCCAGCCGGCGCGGATGTTGAATTGCCTTTTCGCGCTGACGATCCGTCGCGCGGTATCGCGCAGCTCATCGGGCGAAACGGCCCAACCGGTGACCAGCCGGAGCATGGTTGCGGCTTCGGCGTAGAAATCTTCGAACACGCCGCGCAGGAACTTGCAAAGGATCAGCGAATCCATGATCGCCGCTTTGTCTTCCGATTCGATCGCGAATTTCACCGCATCGGTTGTGACGTTGCGTCGGTCAACTTTGTCGGTGAAGTCGGCTTCGTAAGCCCCGCTGCGGTTGTGATCGGCCCCGCGTGTTCCAACCGCGAAACCCAGGGCCATCGTTTGCAGCGCCCTCGGTTCGTAACCGGGTATTTCCAATCCTTTTACTTGCGGGGCGAAGTCAATGGTGTCTTGCCCGACACGGTCAGCCAATCGCCGGCTTCCCTCCGCCAGAGCGTCGCCGAACCCGTCGCGCGCGGCGATGAGTTCGATGGCTCGCAGCAAGGCATCGCCGTCGCCGAACTGCAACCAAGGCTCATCCATGAAACCGCGCTCGGCGCATTCCATTGCAAAGGCAATCGTTCCGCCGGTGCTAATCGTATCGAGGCCAAGTTCATCGCAACGTTGGGAAGCCGATAGCACAACATCCGCATCGGCGATGCCGCACAACGGGCCGAGTGCGAAAAGATTTTCGTATTCCAAGCGCACGCTTGATTTCTCTTGTGCGAAGCCGCCAGCAGCGGAAGGCTTCAGCGCGTAAAGATGCTCACAGCCGATGGTACAGGCTGCACAAGAGGCTCGCGTCTTTTCACGGGCTTGCAGCATCGACTCCGGAGAGAGCGTTTCCGCGCCGACGAACGAACCTTGCTGGAAGTTTTTCGTCGGCAGGGCGCTCAGCCGGTTGAAGACCAGCAAATTCGACGCCGTGCCCAGTTCCCGGTACTTGGCAGTCGCCGGCCCAAATGACTTTTCTGAAAGCCCCTTGGCGTACTTGACCAAACCGTCCGGGTCGGCCCATGCGGTTCGCTGCGACCCGCGCACCGCGATCGCTTTGATGTTCTTACTGCCCAGCACGGCTCCGCTACCACCGCGCCCGGCGTGGCGTCCGTCGTGGCTGATCGTTGCGTAGCGGACCAGGTTTTCGCCGGCCGATCCGATCACCGCGAAGTGAAAATCGTTGCCGAAGCGAGCTTTCAGTTGTTTTTCGGCAAGGCTGCAAGCGGTTTGATGCAAATCGCCTGCTGGTTCGAGGCAAACCTGGCCGTCGTCGATAACCAGAATCGAAAGCTCGTCGGCCTGGCCAGAAATCAGAATCGCGTCGCAGCCGCATTTCTTTCCCGCGATGGCGAAGTGGCTGCTGGCGAGCGAGTCGTTGATCCGCTCGGTCAGCGGGCTTTTGCTGACGACTGCGAATTTCGCGCTGGTCGTCAGCGGGCTGCCGACCAACGGACTGAAAACGAAAGCAATCGTCGCTGCGGGCGAAAGCGGATCCGCCTGGGCCGCGCCGCTGTCCAACAACAATCGCGTGCCCAGCCCGCTGCCGCCGAGATGCCCGCGCAGCTCATCGCTGGGAATTTCCACGTACTCGCCACGCGCGCCCGTCAAGTCGACGCGAAGATAACGCCCGTGATAGCCGTAAGTGGTCATTGAGTATGTGGAACAAGTCTCCAGACTTGTTTGAGCTTTCAACAATTGTATGACGAACAAGTCTAGGGACTTGTTCCACGATTAACCGCCTGCATCGGCGGAGAGCAGCAGCAGCCGGTCGCCATCGTACAGCCGCTGCTTCCCGTCCCTCAAGAATATCTGCCCATTGATGTTGGCGATGTAGCCGTCGCGAAGGGCGCTACCGGTGATGCAGTCGTCAGCTAATTTCGGGAACTGTTTTCCAAGCCGGCGAATTACGTCGGCGACCGATACGCCCGGTTCATCAAACTCCAGTTCGATCTTCGAAAGCCCGGCACGGCTGCGCGGAATACCGAAGAACTCTACGTGGATGGTTGGCATCTGTCGTCACGCCAGTTCACGATGCCGCAGTGAACACCTGGGCCAGTGCCGCCACGAGCACGATGAGGTAGACCGACAGCATGCCGTAACCCAACGTTTGCAGCAGGCGGTTCTGGTAATAGCTTGAGTACCACCAGAACAGCAACGTCAACAGGCCAACGGCCGCCGCCAACGGGGCCAGCGGAATGAACTGCACAGCCGCCAATGCCATGCAGGTGATGGTCAAATCCAACATCAGTTCGCCGACGGTGAACTGAAATTGCTCTCGCGGCTTGTCGTCCACTGGCTTAGCACCCGCGGCAGCGATCAATTGCTCGTTCGCCTCGGCGGTCACTTCGGCAGGCGTCTGGCCGAAGGGCGGCAGTAGTTTGGCTTGTTCCACCGGGGCATCGTCCGGCATGTTGCGGCCCGACTCAATCACCTCGCCGGTCCAAGGATTCTTCGCCAGATCAGTCCCCGGCAAACGCATGATGACATGCGCCGCAGGGTGAATGCGGGGATTCTGTTGCGAGCTGTTCATGATCGTAGGTTGGGCACTCTTGTCCGACCTTACGACGGCCTGGAGTGACCGTTCTACATCTTTATTCGGTTGGCACGACCCAAATGTTGCGGTAGCGAACCGGGTTGCCGTGGTTTTGAAGGTAAACCGGCCCCGCTTGCGGGCCGGGCTTCGACGGGGCGGCTGTGGTGCTGCGTTCGCCAGGCAGTTCCACGTCGTCATGAACGACCACTCCGTTGTGGCGAACTGTCACCCGCGGATTGCTAACGAGCCTGCCGTCTTCAAACTTCGCCGCGGTGTAATCGACATCGTACGTTTGCCAGGTAAGCGGCGGGTAGGCCATGTTGATATCCGGGTCTTTCACCGAATACAGCCCGCCGCATTCGTTGTGTTTTCCTTCCAACCCGAACGAATCAAGCATTTGCACTTCGTAGCGGCCCTGCACATACATGCCGCTGTTGCCGCGGCCTTGCCCGCGATCTTCCGGCTGATAAGGAATCTGGAATTCGATGTGCAATTTGTGATCGCCGAACGTTTCGTTGCTGGTGACTCCTTGCTGGAGATTTCCCTGCTCGTCGGCTTTTCCGCCTTTCCATTTGCTCACATCATCCTTGCCCTAATACAGCACGACCGCTCCTTCAGGTGGTTTCGCACCCAGCGTTTCTCTCTTGCGGGTGATCTTTTCCATCTTGCCGATCTCTTCGCCGTCAGGCGTCAGGATGGTGATTTTTCCGTCTTTCAATTTGGCGGTTGCTTCTTCGTTTTTGAAGATCACCGTTCCATCAGCCATTTGCCCTTCGGCGGTGTGTTTGTCCTCTTTGTTCCAGCCGTCGCCCGGCAGGCCGCCCGGGTAACCGACCGCCCGAAACTTTCCTTTGCCCAGGGCGATGACTTGAATACCGACCTTCGCCTCGCCATCGTCGTGACGCAGCGAACCGGTGTATTCCCCCTGCACAGCGAAGTCGGCGTGTTCTTTAGCTGCCTTTTCAGGATCCGTCCAAGCCGGCCCGGCCAGCGCATGCGCCGTTAGGAAAGAAAAGACCAAAGCGGTAGTTAGAATGCGCGTCACCATCGAGAAAATCCTTGT
>CALBTA010000179.1 GCA_937967755.1 uncultured Planctomycetaceae bacterium
AGCACCATGGTCGTTTCCAACAGCCCGCGCTCGTCAAGATCTTCGATCAACGCGGTGTAGGCCTGATCCCAACGGGGCAGGAAACCGTCGCGCATGGTTTCGTAACCTTTAACGTGCGTGTCCCACCACCGGCAATCGACCGTCACCAGGCGAACACCAGCTTCGACCAGCCGCCGGGCGAGCAGGAACCGCTGGCTCCACGCCGGCACGCCGCAGCGGTCAGGCGTGGGGGCTTTGTATTCCGGCATGAAACCGTAACGCTCGCGGATGTGCTGCGGCTCGGCATCCAGATCGAACGCGGAGAGTGCTTTGGGCGATGTGACTGTTTCCCACGCCTGCTGGCCGAAGCGGTCGAGGGCATCTAACTGACCGTGGCGGTCGACATCTCGCCGCAGCCGGTCGACTTCCGCCAGCAGCCTCCGGCGGTCGGAAACGCGGTCGACGGTTAACCCGCCCGGCATTTCCAAGTTACGAACTTTGAACGGGCCGCCGCTGGCCGGGTCGGACTGCGTTTCAAACGGTTGGCAAGCCGGGCCGAGATACGCCGGAGCCGTTCCGGGCACTTGCCGTGGAATCATCACGTACGCGGGCAAGTCTGGGTTCAAATGCTGAAGCTGCTTCGCGACGACGCTGCCGCAACTCGGCTTGGTGTTCGCATCGGGCGCGCCTTCGTTGGGATGCCCGGTGAAGCAAAGTTGATCGCCGGCCGAGTGCCCCGCGTCTTCGTGGTGCAAACTGCGAATGATCGACCACTTGTCCATCGACGCCGCGCTCTTCGGCAGCAGATCACAAATATTGATGCCCGGCACGCTCGTCTTCACCGCGCCAAACGCGCCGCGGTATTCGGCCGGGGCGTCGGGCTTGGGGTCCCACGTCTCATGCTGGCTGGGGCCGCCGCGCATCCAAAGGATAATCACATTGCGGTCTTTGCGAACCGCCTGCGGGCTGGCCGCTTCGCTTTCACATTTCAACAGCCCCGAAAGCGAAAGCCCGCCACCCAACGCACCGATCTTCATCGCCCAACGGCGATTGCCAATGTGCTGTTGAAACTGCTTGCAGCCAAGTTGTTTTTTCATGGTGAAGTAGCGGGGGCTTCTAGCCACCGCCCACGCGACGAATCAGTGCCCGTTGATGGAATTATCGTACCGTAACTTGGCGAGCGATTCACGGGCAAGATCGATTTTTTCGCAGCATGAAGAGAGAACGCAGCCGCTTTTCGACAGCCCTGAAAGACCGTCGTACCTTACCACCGGGCGAATGTACCCGGAATCGCATGAGCCGCGGTGTAATACGCCACACCGAGCAGCAGCAAAAACCCCAGGCCGGCGGCGATGTTCATGGCCGGGGCGTTGCGGTCTTCGCCCATGATGTCGGGACGGTTCGTCAGCCATAGCAACACGCCAGCCAACAACGGCGACGCGATGACCGTGATCGCCTGCGCGATGATGATTGCGGGCACCACGTTGAAGTCAAGCAGAACAATCGCCAGGGCCACGAACATTCCCAGCAGCAACAACAAGGCGGTAAGAATCTTCGGCCACCGCTGTTCCGGTTTGCTGCCCAGCCCTAGTCCGTCGGAAAGCAGGAACCCGCCCGCCATCGAGTTCACCAGAAACGAAGAGTAGGCGGCGGAAAACAATCCAAGGCAGAACACGAACTGCCCCCAATCCCCCAGCAGCGGCCGCAATTGCTGGCCCACGTCGCCAACGCCGGAAAATTCAACCGGCTGGTCACTTGCCGGATCGTGGAACACCGCCGCGCTGGTCGATACGATCATCAAAGTAATCAGCAACAGAATGACCGCTCCGATGCGGGCGTCGACCAGCCCGCGCCGCACGTCTTCTTTCCCCCAACCTTTCTGCTGCACGAGGTAAGTCTGCAAGAACGCGGCGGCGACAACGAACGTAGTGCCGATCATGCCCAGGACGGAAATGTCAACGCGACCGGTCGCCCGCGGAATGAACCCGGCCGCCAGCGCTCCCAAGTCAGGCCTGGCCAGCACCAGGTTGACTGCGAACGACAGCAACATGACGCCGACAAACGCCATCATCAATCGTTCGAGCGCTTTGTAAAAATCTTTGAAGGCGAACAGGAACGCCAGCGACAACCCGTTGAGCGCGACCAGCACACCCGCGGCGATGACCGACTCCCAACCTGCGACCGCCGCGTACTCGCGGACGGCCGCGTGCGCCCCCAGGTTGTTGCCGAACTGAAACAGGCCGGCGATGAGAAATACCGAAACCCCAATCGCGACCGACAGCCAGCGCCCGGCCCGCTGTGCAACCAGCGTCCCGGGCGACTGTTTGGTGGCAGCCCCTAGCTTGGCCGCCAGGCTGGTATAGACAACCATGCACAGCATCGCCACGACGACCACCCAATTTCGCGAGTACCCTTCGGCCGCGCCGACTCGCGAACTGGCCAACACACTACCCGGCCCAATCACCACACAAGCCGTAATCAACCCCGGGCCGATGCGTTGGTACCAAGGCTGATGAGGTGTTTTGCTCACGATGAAGTCTGATCCGAAATCTTACTCGCCGTCGGCCCCCGCCTATTGTAGGCGCGGAGTTGAGTTACATTGAAGTCCCTTCAACTTGGACTGAACAGTAACCCTAGCGCGAACATCGCAAGGAAACTGCTGCTTACTAGCACCACGGCCCAAGCGGAAACCGCATCCGGTTTGGTGAAGAAATCTCGCGGCGATCCCAGGCGGTGCCATAAGCCAAGCCCGGTGATGATTGCGACGATGCCGAAGGCGATCATCACCCACATTGGCGTGCCGTGGCGAAGCATCACGTCGCAGTCGCCGATGCGCTCGAACGTTCCCAGGCCGATGTACGCCCCGTTCGCGATCAGGCAGAAGCCGGCAAAGAATTGAACGCACCGCGTGGCCAGGTTGTCGACGAACCACCGCACGCCGGCAGCAGCCAACGGCAACAGCACACCCGCCAGCGGACCGGCCCACACGACGACCAGCGGCCGCGGGTTGACGCCCAAGTCAGTTCGCGAAATCGTCAGCGGGTGCAGCACCACTTGCGAAACCTCCCCACCGGTGAGCATCGCTGCCGCCACATGCCCCAACTCATGCACCGCCTGCATCCCCAGCCAACACAGGCCCAGCAGCGAGGCGATGAATACGATCTGTCGGAGGCGCGGCATCGTCGTTTTCTGACGCTTGTGAAGAGATCGGAAATCTTGACATGTATCAGTGCTTGCCACAACTCGCTGTCGGCACTTCTAGCACCGCGGAGGGAGCTTAAGAACTACGGATTCACGATGCCAATTGGCGAGGGCGCAATGTCTGCGACTTTTCGTCGCCTGTTACGTTGCGGGCGGAGGGTCCGTGAGGGGATAATGCACTGGCACGAACCACCTTTTGCAGGGGAACAACCGCGATGGATTTTGACACGCAGCTTGACCGGCACCGCCCTTATTTGGAGATGCTGGCGAATATGAATTTCGACCGCCGACTGCAGGGCCGGTTGGGGGTTTCGGATGTGGTGCAAGAGACGCTGCAAGAGGCCCACCAACAGCGGGAGAATTTCCGCGGCGACAATTCGGCCCAACTGGCCGGCTGGCTGCGGCAGATGTTGCGGAATAATATGATCGACGCCGCCCGGCGGCACCTTCGCGGCAAGCGTGCGGTCAACCGCGAGCGTAGCATCGCAGCCACGCAGCGCAGCTCGCTGCGGCTCGATGCTATTTTGGCCGGCGACGACACTTCGCCAAGCGATTGCCTGATGCGCCATGAGCAATTGCTGGAAGTCGCCACCGCGATGAACAAGTTGCCCCCCGATCAAGCCGAGGCGATTAGGCTGAAACACCTTGAAGGATTGTCGCTCAAGGAAATCGGCGAAGCCATGAACCGCAGCACCCCCGCCGTCGCCGGGTTGCTACACCGAGGGCTGAAAGGTTTAAGGGAGATGATGGCGTAGCGGAATTTTCAAAAATTCCGCGGCGAAAGTAATGAACGACGTCGCGGCCAGTGACGATGGGCACGATGCCGCGCTGGAAGCAGCGCTGGCGGCGATGGAGTCTGCGCTGGAATCGTCCGACCCTGACAAAGCCGACGAGGTGCTGCGGCAGTTTCCCGATCTGACGTTGGAGCTGGAAGAATACCGCGCCAACCGGGCGGAACTGGAATCGATCACGCAGCCGCTTCGCGAAGCGGCCAGCGGCGTGGCCGGGCCGCCGGAGATTGAAGGTTACCGCGTGCTGCAACTGCACGACGAAGGGGGCATGGGGTTCATCTACCGGGCACACTACGAGCGGTTGAATCAGGTGGTCGCGCTGAAGGTGATGCGCGACGACCGCCCGGTCTGCGAAGACGACATTCGCCGCTTCCGCCGCGAAGCCCGCTGTGCGTCGGACCTCGACCACCCCAGCATCATTTCGGTTTACGACATCGGCAGCGACGCGAACGATCACACCGCTGGCGATTCCTCTGGCGGCAATCAACTGCAGCAAGCCCGACCGTTCTACGCGATGGAACTGGTGATGGGCGAGAGCCTGAAGGAGCGATTGGAAAACCAAGGCAAGTTCGACCCGCACGACGCGGCCGAGATGATGCTGGCGATTGCCGAAGCGATGGGCTGCGCGCACCGCGAGCAGATCGTGCACCGTGACTTGAAGCCGGCGAACATCCTGATTGACCGGCACGACCACCCGCGGATCATCGATTTCGGGCTGGCGCGGGCGGCTGCCGAGCCGGACATCGTCGAGCCGGGTACGTTCGTCGGCACGCCGTTTTACTGTTCGCCCGAACAGGCAGATTTCCGCCCCCACCAGGCAGGCCCGCCGGCGGATGTCTATTCGCTGGGGGCAATCTTGTACGAGATGCTCACCGGGCAGCCGCCGCTGCTGGGGGCGAATTACGAAGAGACGTTGGCGAAGGTTTGCCAACAACAACCGCCGCAAGTTTCGCAATTGGAACCGCGTGTGAAACCAACGCTGGCGGCGATTTGCACCCGTTGCCTGCAAAAGAACCCGGCGGACCGTTACCCCAACGCGTATGAGTTGGCGGAAGATTTGCGGCGTTTTTTGAACGGCAAAAAACTTTCGCCGCTGACCGCGCGGTTTCAACATTGGCACTGGCCGTGGAATTCGGACGAGGCGTACCGTGAAAGGATATCGCAGATCGGCGGCACGCTGCTGTTGTTTCAAGCGGTTTACTTGGTGAGTTTGATCGGCGTGCAATTGCTGTTGGTGTACGAAATGCTCGAACCGCTGGCGTGGCTGTTGGCGCTTGGCGGGTTGGTGCCGCTGTTCTTCAACTTGCGAACCGACGACTCGCAAGGGCTATGGGCGAGTAACCGCCCGGAACGCTTGCTGTGGTCGATTTGGACGGCCGTGGTGATGTCGCATTTGCTGCTGCTGGCGGCGATGCGGATTCGCTTCGGGTATGTCATGGGGTTTCACTCCACCTATGCGGTGTTGCCTTTCGTCGCCGGCGTGGCGTTCTTCGTGATGGGGGCCAGCTTCTGGCGAACGAATATGCTGTGGGGCTTGCTGTGGATGCTGTTGGGCGTCGTGGTGGTGGCGGTCGTTCCCATTCCGTGGTCGCCCATTTGCTTTGCGGCCTTTTGCACGTTGGCAATATTTAATCTGGTATTTGTTCAGGCGAAGCGGAGGAAAGAAGTAGCTGAATTTGCAAAAATTCAGCCGTAGGAAACTGGTGCTGCGGAATTTTTGCAAATTCCGCTACACGCAGGTCGATTGACAATAAATCATGCCAAGATTCCCCAAGTCAACGTTGCCTTCGATTTGGCCGTTTGGTCACGTGGCCGAATTGCGGCGTGACATGCTGGGGTTCTTCACCCGCTGTGCCCAAGAGTGCGGCGACATCGCGCTGATGAAGTTCGGGCCGCGGAGCGTCTATCTGCTGAACCACCCCGACCACATCGAGCAGGCCCTGGTCACCCGGAACCGGGCGTTCTCAAAACATTTCGCGTTCAAATATTTGCGACCTCTGTTAGGAACTGGTTTGTTGACCGCCGAAGGGGATCACTGGTTGCGGCAAAGGCGATTGATGCAGCCGGCCTTTTCGCGCGAGTCGATGAATCGCTACGCCCCGGCGATGGT
>CALBTA010000180.1 GCA_937967755.1 uncultured Planctomycetaceae bacterium
ACAGCATCGTCTTGCCGTCTTCCAGCAGACAGGTGGTGGGGTGGCCGAGGTACTGCCCTTTTTCTTTGTCGACGATTGCTTGGCGATGATCGTGCGAGTCGAGGTCTAAGGTTTGAACCGCGGTATCATTCTCCGCGGAAAGGGTGATCATCGGGATACGCATGAAGCTGACCGCCTGATAGCCGTCGCGTTCGAATAGCAGGCCCACATCACCGCCGGGTAGCTTTGTCAGGCACGAATAGGCGAACCCGCCCGGGTAAACCAACTTGCCTTTGGACCAGGTCTTCCCGTCGTCGGTACTGGCTTTGATTGTGCCTCGCGTTCGCCCTGATTTGGTCGCCGGGTTGGCGAAAACTAACCGCCCTGGGTTTTCGCCCTGGGGCCAATCATAGCGCAAGATAGTTCCCTGGCATTGCGGCTCGGGCAGTTGTGGGTCATCGCGCAGCGGCGACCAGCTTTGCCCGCCGTCGCGGCTGATGGCAACTTTTCGCACGCGGTTGCCGCCTTGGGTGCGCGAGTTCAGCATCAGGCTTCCGTCCGATAATTCAACCATTTGCACTTCGTTGCCAACCCCTTGGGTTTCGCCATCGGGTGCGACTTCCCCGTACTTCCAATTCTCTCCGCCGTCGTCGCTGTAGACCGCGTAGACTTTCCACTTCCCAAACGGGCCTTGGTTGAAGGGCATGATGATGCGTCCGGCGTGTTCGCCGCGTTGCAGCACGATGCCAATGCCCGGGCCGCCAGCGATGCTGGTGACAACATCTTTGCGTTTGGTCGTGGCGGTGATGTCGCGGGGCTTGCTCCAGGTTTGCCCGTCGTTATCGCTGTGAGTGAGAAAGTTGCGGCAAATCTTCGGGCCGTCGTGGCCGGGTTGGACTTGCCCCTCGTGAATCCCTTCGGGGTAACGCTGGTACATCATCAAGATGCGCCCCGTTTCCGGGACGACGACCGCCTGTGGGTTGTTCAAAGAATTCTCTCCGTCAGCGGCGACGAGAATCAGCTTGCCCCATGACTTACCGCCGTCGGTGCTTCGTTTTAGCACGATGTCGTTGGCGGCGTGGTCGCTGCGTTTGTTTCGCCCTTCCGCGAAAGCCAGCAGAATTCCTTCCTTGCTGACCACGATCGAGGGGATTCGGAACGAGGGGTACTCGCGGCCTTGGACAAACACGTCGACGAACGGCTGCGACTGGGCGGTCTCTTTGAGCTTGCCGGCCACGCTGATATCGCTGACGCGCATCGTGCTTCGCCAAGGGCTGAGACCGACGCGGTCGTAGGTTCGCCCGCCATCGTCGGTGGTGTGAATCGTCTTGCCGTTGATCCGAAAGAAGACTTTCGTGCCGTTGCGTACCGCCTCAAAGTCGATCCACGCGCCGCGCTCGAAGACGTCGGTCGATGGGGCGAGCAGCGTGACCTTTCCGCCAAAAATCGGACCATTCAGGTAGACCGTGTCGGCACCACCCTCGAAGCCAAAGTGGTTGTTGTCCAGGTAAAACGAAGCCGCGCTGCCTTTCTGATCGATCATCTTCAGGCGAATGGCGATCCGGAAATCGCCTTCGGCCAGACCTTGCGGCATGATCGGCAGGCCGGCTTTGCCCTGGCCTTCGATGAAGCCGTCTTGCTGCTCCCAGCCGGCGTGCAGCTTTTGCCGCGGCTTTCCGCCTTGCAGCAGAATCGTCGGCTCAACTGCAACCGGCTGCGGATCTTGCAACTTGGTTAGCTTGGATTCCTCAGCCTGCTTGTCGCTGATTTCCTTCGGAAGCACCGCGGCCCGAAGCTGCCCCGAAAGTTGCGCGACGAGCTGTCGGTGCTCCGGTTCTTCGGCAACATTTACCGTTTCGGGCTTCTCCGCGCGGTGATCGTAAAGTTCTTTGGCAACCGCGCGGCCGGTTTTGTTGTCAATCCATTCCGTGTATCGCCAATCTTTCGTGCGCATCGAATAGCCCATCACCGCGCCGCCGGTGTTGGCGTTGCCCCCGCGGGGAAACTGGCTGAACGCGGCGACTTTCCAAGGGGCGTCGGGCTGGTCGAGCAGTGGAGCGAGGCTCTTTCCTTGTAGAGACGAAGGCAGCGGCAATTCGCTCAACTCCGCTAAGGTGGGATAGATGTCGATGAGTTCTGTCAGGTTGGGCGTCGACTTTCCGGCCGACTTCATGCCCGGTGATCGAACGATCAGCGGCACGCGGGTGTCGAGCTCGAAGTTCGTCATCTTTCCCCACAGCCCATGCTCGCCCAAGTGATAACCATGATCGCTGAACAACACGACGATGGTGTCCTCTGAAAGCTTGAGCCGTTCCAACTCGCTCAAAACGCGGCCGATTTGCGCATCAATGTAGCTGACGCACGCCAGGTAGCCGTGCCGCATTCGCCGGGCGTTGGCGGCGGGGATTTCTCCCTGATTGGGCTGATCGGTGTACCGGCGAATCTCACCGCTGCCATGCCCGCCAATCCGCGGGGCGCTTGCCGGAAAAAAGGGCGTCGCCGCCGGTTGAATTTCTTCAAGGTCGTACATATCCCAGTACATTTTCGGCGCGACAAACGGCGTGTGCGGTTTGATGAATCCGACCGCCAGAAAGAATGGCTGATCTGGATCTTCGGCCAATTCTTTCAACGTTGTCACCGCCGCATCGGCGACTTTCCCGTCGTACAACGTGTTGTCAGGCACATCGGGGGCTTCGGTCATGGGGCCGAAGACCAACTTCTGCGTCCAATCATCGGGACCGGGATTTGTCGGCCGGTACATCGCTGCGAACGCCTGCTTCGCCTGCCGAATGCCCTCTTCCGTGAAGTAATATCGCGGCCCGAAGCGGGTGGTCGGTACGCTCCAACTTTCGGCGTCGCCCATCGTGTCCCACACGGTCTTGCTCGTTCCGTCAGGAAACAGCCCGTGGTAAATCTTGCCGATGCTTTGGGCGTGGTAGCCATGCCGTTTGAAGTGTTGCGGCAAAGTCACAACGTGAGGGTGGCGATCGCGAAAGTGACGATGATTGCCGGTGATGCCAATGGCATCGGGCCGCATGCCGGTCATCAGGCTGGTGCGCGAAGGATTGCACACGGCCTGTTGGCAATATGCGCGCTCGAAGAGCAATGCCGTTTCGGCAAACCGATCGATGTGCGGTGTCTTCGCGACTTCGCTTCCGTAACAACCCAAGTCGGGCCGGAGATCGTCAACGGCGATCAGCAACACGTTAGGGCGCTCGCCGGCCAGCGCTGAGCTGGCACACCACTGGCCCGCGGTGATGCAGAGGGCGCAAATCAGAATGCCAATTGCTTTCGCTGCAAAAGTGTTGCGCATCGTCGCTCTCGAATTGAATCTCGACATATGAATTCCCCTAGCTAAATTTTCCCTGCCGCCTTCATGCGCTCGGCGAGCGCTTCCTGGTACGCCTGGTACGCGGTAGCATCTTCACGCGCTCGAGCGCTGTAGTAAATGAAGCCTAACGCGCGGCGCGAACGGGTCTGCGATCGGTTCCCGTCGGCGCGGTGAATCGTCTTGGCATCGTGAATCAGCAAGTCACCCGGCGAAGCGGGCAGGGCAACTTCGTTCGCCGTGTCAGATGCAGTCGGGTAGCCGACAATTCCCTGGCTAAAACCCAGGGTGCTGGTCGCCGCGTGCTCTCGCATGCCGTGGCGGTGCGAGCCTTGCACGTACCGGACGCACCCATTCTCCTCATCCACTTCATCAAGGGCCAGCCACATCGTGATCGCCTCACACGGATCGAGCATGAAGTAATAGCCATCCTGGTGCGGCGGGGTTGCTTGCCCTACGCCGGCGGCCTTGTTGAAGTACTGCAAATTTTTCGGAACGACGTCCCCGCCGAGTACCAATTCCGCCAACTGGTGGAAGATTCCTCGGGTCATGAGGCGCTCAAAGAACGTATCGTGCTGCCAAAGTTGCTGAATCTGTTTCAGCGAACTCGCATCGGCCTTGTCCTCGTAAAATATCTCTTCCGACGGGCGGTGCGGAGCGACGTCAGTGATGTAGCGTTCGACATGGCGCAACACCTCCGCCACTTCGTCCGCCGACAGTACACCACGGCAGACGGCGTAGCCATCTTCCTGGAACGCTTGGTTGATTGCCTGTTTGTCAGTCATGTGTTGCAACAAAACTAGCATCGCGCGTGTCGAGTAAAACGGATCGGCGATCCGCTCAACTTACCCTACCGAGCAATTGCGCGATCTCAACCAAATTTTCGCATGCCAATGTGCGCCGATGCGCTCACTTGCGCTCAGGTAGCGAGGCCTCCTGCATCTGCTGGCGGTATTGTTGCGGCGTGACCCCGGTCGCTTCACGAAACGCCCGCACGAATCCGCTAGGGCTGTCGTATCCACAAGAAAGACCGACCATGAGCACTTGCATATCGGTGGAGACCAACAACTCACGGGCTTTCTTGATCCTTGCCAGGCGGATCTCCTCCGCCGTGGGATGCCCTAGCGCAGCGAGAAATCGCTTGTCGAGCGTTCGCCTGGAAACATCGGATTGCTCAACCACGTCTTCGGCGGTGATCGGCTGGCCGCAATGGTCACGAATGAAATTCATCGCGCGGACGACCAGTTCATCGTCCACCGCCGAAAAGTCACTGCTGCGACGCGCGAACAGCCCTCCAGGCGGAATCAGAACCGGCTTCTTCGGCGGCTTCTTCCCTTCGATCATTTCGTGCAGCAACTTCGCCGCGGCGTAGCCGATCTGGTGCGCCGATTGGGCGATACTTGATAGCGGCGGGTCCGAAGTTTCACAGATTAAACGATAGTTGTTGACGCCAATCAACGCGGCATCGTAAGGCACGCGCAAGTTTGCTTCGCGCAACGTTTCGAGAACATCGTGTGCAAACTCGTCGTGAGATGCGAACAACCCGGCGGGATATGTAAGCGCCTTTAAGTCAAGCAGCAATGACTTCCGCTTCAAGTCGGTCGTGTAAATTCGTGACCGCCGGCGCGAAGCGAAATCGACTTCGATCACCTCGCAATCGGCGCCGTGCTTCTGCAGGGCACCTCGGAAGCCAGCGAGCCGGCCCGCGTTGTGCTGCCAGCCGAGGTACCCGATGAACGCGAATCGGGTCAGCCCCAACTCCCGCAAGTGGTTCGCCGCCATGCGGCCAATGGCCTCGTTGTCAGAATGCACCGTAGGCAAATGCGATGGCGGTTGCTGGTGCAGCGAGACCGACACTCGCGGGAATTTGAAATCGGCCAACTGCTTCAGTTCGCTGGCGGTCTCAGCGATGCAAACCGCGCCGGAACCACGCCAATCGCGAAGCCGCGAAATCGGAACGAACGGGACGGCCCCGACCTTGAACAAGTGCAACTCGGGTTGCTCGCCGACGTAGTCAATCACCCCCCGCAGCATGCCGCGGTTGTTGTCAGAGACGGGGTCAATGGATACCGCTATTTCGAGGGGCATGATGCAAGGCCGCTCCTAGATTTGCGAACTGCGCACATTAATCTACCAATTATTGGTTGCCCCATACGCGGTTGCAACTAGCTTGAACAGAAGTGGCCCAGCGATCGCCATGCCCTAAGGTTTGGGCCGCGCGCTGTGCGACGCCGATCGATTTTTCGCGATCCAAGAATCTTCATTGAAAGTAGTCAACGCGATGCCTATCAATCTCAACCGCAATTTCTTTTGGGCCGGGCTGTTTGTTCTTGTCGCTACCTCCTGCTCCTTCAGCACCCCTGCCAGCCTGTTAGCGGCCGGAATCGTAGATGGTTCTAACACTCCGGACACCACTTTCTCAAAACTTTACGCCTGGTACGACGGCGGTAGCTACAACGGCGTCGTGTGGGACAATTTGCAAGGCGTCGCAACCCGTGACCTGACCTCCAGTAGCGGCGGTAAGCCGACCGTGTTAGGCGGCGCGATCAACGGCCTGCCCGCGGCCGACTTCGATGGCGGTGATCGCATCTTCCGCGGCGTGGGCGATTGGGGATCTCTGGGTCAACCGAACACCGTAATCGTCGTTGCCAACGTAAACGCGGACACCGATGGATATATCTTCGATGGGGCTACGACTCCTCAGCGCAACGCATTGTTCGCCGGCAGCAGCAACAATCCCACAGGGTGGAGCCAGTTTTCCAACGGTGCGCAACTGTTGGGAACACCTTTCAACCTGAACACGTGGGAAACGCACAGCACGGTATTCAACGGCAACAGCAGCGGGCACCTGATCGATGGATCGCTGGCCTACTTCGGTAACGCCGGAACTGGAAACCTGGGCGGGTTGATCTTGGGCGCGCGTGTGAACCAGGCCAACCGCCTGGATGGCCAGATCGCAGAAGTGCTCGTCTTCAACGGCAGCTTGACCGCAGGCGAGCGGAAGTCGATTGAGCAGTATTTGAGCAACCGCTATGCGCTACCAACCAACGCGGATCAGCGCGTCTTGCAGTGGGGGTTCGATCATACCTCGGGCAGCGTCAGCAGCTTCAACGACGGTGCGGGAACAGGTGTGATCATTGACGACAGCGGTAATCTCAATCATGCCGTTGTGCAGTTCAACAACCCGACCTACAGCGGCGACCAACCGCTGGCGGGCCAACTGGACAACCCCGCTGGAACGGGCTCCCTCGACCTGTCGTCCGGGCATCACTCCATCCGGTCTGAAAACGACATCGTCACGAACGCCGAACTCTTAAACCACGGCGGCCTGATGTTGGAAACCTGGGTCCGCAGCCCGGGCAACGATAGCACCGGCCACGTTATTTCCATGGAAGGAAATCTGGTAATTCAATCGACCGGGTCTGGCTATCAGTTCTTCATCGCGTCGTCGGGTGGTCCGGATGTCATTTCCGGAGCCGTCGATAAGACACAGTGGAATCACGTGGCGGCAATCATCAGCAACACTACGGACGCCGGCGGCAATGTCGATGGAACGATGGAACTGTTCATCAACGGGCGATTGGCTGCAATTCAAGACATCACCAACCCGATCAACCTTGACGGACTGACCCGCCCCACCGCTCTCGGATCGCACGCGACCAACGGCAGCGGCGGCTTTCGTTTCGACGGGCTGTTTTTTGATCCGCAGATAACGCTCAGCGCGTTCGACGAGTTGTACTCCGACAACAACGGCGATTGGGGCACGGGCATCAACTGGGATGGAGATATTGTCCCGACAGCGACGCGAGATGCATTCGTCGGCAACGGCAATACCATCACTGTTACGCAAGCGGGGGAAGTGGCTGACAACCTCACCGTGGGCCATGCCGATCCAACGCTGCCGGGTGCGGGAACGCTCAATGTCAACAGCGGCGACTTGACCGTTTCAACCCTGACCGTGGGTGACGGGAACACGGGCAGCGTGAACGTCGGCGGCGGCGACCTGATCATCAACGGCAGCACCGATGTACGGGACGGCAGTATCACGGCCACTTCCGGCAGCGTCAGCGGCGGCAACCTCACCATCCAAGGCGGATCGACTTACAGTGCCGAGGGAACGTCAACTTCTGATTTCAACATCGTCGCGGTTGGCCAGTCGCTGGGATCGGGAACGCTGAATGTGCAAGACAGCGCCATCTTCAACGCCAACCGCCTTGATGTCGGCAACCCCTTCGGCATCTCCGGCGCAGTGACGCAAAGCGGCGGCGAGGTCAATCTTGCGGGGGCGAACGTTGGGTCCACCTCAGTCGCAATGCGTTTGGGCCACTGGCCTGCAGAAACCAGTACCTATGATATGAGTGGCGGCGTGCTCAACGCGGATGCCAACGTCTACATCGGTTGGGACGGCATCGGGTTGATGACCTTGTCGAACGATGCGGACGTCAACGTGGACACTACGTTAATCGTGCAGCGCAATTCCACTTTGACCATTGAAGATGACGCGACGGTCAACGCCAACTTCTTCAGCATTGGCGACCAACGCGGTGTTGGTAACGTCGATCAAGACGGCGGCACCGTCACCATCACCGGCGGAAACGGTGTGCGGGTTGGCCATTGGCCTGCTGGTGCTGGCAGTGATTACGACATGAGCAGCGGACAGCTGATCACGCCTACGTTGGCCGTCGGTTGGGATGGTGGCAACAGCACCATGCAAGTCACCGGCGATGCTGATGTCGATGTCGCGGGAACGCTGATCGTGCAGCGAAATTCGACGTTGACCATTAGCGATGATTCAACGGTGAACGCCAATTTCTTCAGCATCGGTGATCAACGCGGCAATGGCCATGTAGATCAGGATGGTGGGACCGTGACGATTACTGGAGCTAACGGCGTTCGTTTGGGGCACTGGCCCGCAGGTACCGGTAGCACGTACGACATGAGCGGCGGCCAGCTAATCACGCCCACTTTGGCAGTTGGCTGGGATGGCAGTAACAACCGGATGGATGTTTTCGGCAACGCGAACGTCGACGTGGCCGGCGACTTGCTCGTACAACGTGATTCCACCTTGAATGTCTACGGCAGTTCCACCGTCGACGCCAACTTCATCAGCATCGGCGATGACCGTGGGGCGGGCACAATGAACATCGGCGGATCGGCGGTCGTCACCGCGCCTGATGTGACCGTCGGCCGAACCAGCCAAGGTAATCTCAATCAGACCGGCGGAACGCTGAACGTTACCGCGGCGACCACTTACCAGGTCGGCGGCGGCAGCTTGGGCCTCGTCGCCCACAGCGGTGGTACGGCGAACGTGACGGGCAACCTGAACATCGGTACCGATGGCACCGCGGGCGATACCTACACCCTCAGCAACAGTGCCGTGCTGAACTTCGGAGATACCGCGGCCGTCACCCAAGTGCTCGGCCCGACGCCCAGCGTGATGACCGTCGGACCTGATGGCGATTTCAACTTCCAAGGCGGCACGCTGATCAACGTCGAGACGATCAACGTCGACCCATCCAACAGCCCGTTCACCGTGGGTGACTTGACCGTCGCCGGCGGAGCCGACCCGACAGGCCCCGCCCGTTTCGTGATTGGTGTTGATGGCGGATTGGATCCCAACAATCCAGCCACCACCCGGGCTTATACCACCATCAGCGATGGCGGCGGAACGAACCCCGATGGTTCCCCGCTGGGCACGCCGATCGACTTTGT
>CALBTA010000181.1 GCA_937967755.1 uncultured Planctomycetaceae bacterium
TCACCCTACCCTCTCCCAGAAGGAGAGGGGATTGTCGACGAAGTTATTCTTGAGACGTTCCCAAGTGAATTGTGGCTGCGAGAGGTTAGAATCACTTCGCCCGCACTCGCCCGGTGTAGCGGCAGCCGACCACGTAGTGCGGCAAACCGTTTTCATGCTTGGCCGTCACGTGCCGGACGTCGGCTGTTAAATAGACTGCCATGGGCGGTGTTCCAAACGCCACCACGACGCGCTCGTAGTCGGGCTGTTTGTCGGTCACGAACGAAAAGCCGCGTGAGGAAATGTCGTGGCATTTCGTTTCCATGAACACTTGGTGGTCCGGTGCGCGCGTGCCTCGCAAGGGGGCGATCAACTGGTTGTACGGGTACTGGCGGCGGGCCCGGGCGCGCCGCTCGAGCGAGACGCCTTGCGGCGTTTCGCTCTTCTCGGCGGCTTGCTCGATTTGCTTTTCGCCCGTTTTGATGCGCTGCTCCAGATCAGTAAACATCTCGCGGGCTTGGGCGGTCGCGGCTTCGGCCCGGGTGGCGCGGTCGAGCGCTTCGCAACGCTCGGTGATGTCGATGGCCGTGCAAACGACGGCGGCCTCGGCAACATTGTCACCACCGAAGCGACTCACGCTCCAACTCGCCCTGCGGCGCGAGCCCCTCTTCGTCAGAACGAAGCTTTCAAACCTTTCGGTGCATTGGCGTTGCTTCAATCGCTGCCAGGTCTTCTTAATGTTCGGAAGATCATCCGAAACCAGTAGGGCGCTCCAAAGCGAACGCCCGATCAACTCACCCGGTTCAAAGCCGGTGATCAAACACGCCGCTGGGTTGACGTCGGTGATTTCGCCCCGGTCGTTGACCACGATCATCATGGCGTCCATCGCGCCGTGCAGCGTGCGCAGCATCGACTCTTGGCGGCTCAACCGCGAAAGTGCTCCGGTACGACTGATCGCCGCGGAGGCCAGGTGCCCTACCGACTCCAACAAGCACATTTCGCTTTCAGAAAACTGCCGCGAGCGCGTGCTGCCCAGCATGATCGCTCCGCAGGTGCTTTCTTCTGAATTGAGCGGGACGACGGCGGCGCTCGCCATGCGCACGTCAGCCGCCAGCGAATCGGGCAAGGAGGCCGGAACAAGTTCGCCGGCCGTTTGATTCGCCTGCAGCGCCTGGCTGGTTCGGATGACAGTCGTGAGGAGCGATGGATCGACAAGCGGCACGCGAATGCCGGCGGCCCGTGTGTCGACGCCTGCTCCTGCGCCGTGGAAATCCACGGTGAAATACTCGCCGTTGTCTTCGGTGCGGGCGATTGCATATCGGTCGGCTTGCGTTAGATCAGCCAGAGACGCGCAGGCCCTGTGCGCGAAGTCGAAGCCGTCTTCGCATTCGGCGGCCGACTTCGTCCACTGGGCAAGCCACGCGACGGGGTCGCCGGTGAAGGTTCCCGCGACCGCCGTATCCATCGCGGGTACGGCATTGCCGGCCGCGATTTCATCGACCGTCTTCTTGATTTGTTCTTCAAGGGAATTCATGGATGCTCTCACCCGGCGCTTAGTTCTGCGAATTGCTATGCGGTCGCCGCCAGTTCCGCCTGGGCTTCGCCTTCTTCGTCGCGCACGATCGCGACTTCCTTTTCAAACTCCGCCAGTGCCGACTCCAAGGACATGCCGTCTTCGACCGTTGCCTCAGCTTCCGCTTCGACAGGTGCGTCGGCTGCGCTGGCACTTTCATCTTCCGTCATATCTTCGTCTTCCGCCTGCGGGCTGCGGCGCAATGACGGCAGTTTCAACGTGGGAAACTTCAACGCGGTTAGCCGAAGCCGTGGCCATCGCTGCGGGCCATGCCCTAGCGCCACCGCCAGCGCGAACCCCAAGCCCAGATTGCTCACGGCAATCCAAAGGGCCAGCAGGATGAAGCCGATGTTACCCATCGAAGGAAGTGACTGAGTCGCAAGTTGATTAGGTCGTTACCGCGGGCGCGCAAAGCGCCACAGAAATATAGGTCGCCCTACCGCGCAGCCCTGCCCACATCGCAATTGCGCCTACTCATACGGGTTAAAACGAACATGACGCCGGGATTTTGCTTTACACCGCCGGCCCGCTTTCATATAAATGGGAGTTGATCGGACGTTACTGGAATTCACGCCAACCACTCAACCCATCAGGCCCAGCCATGTTGACCCTCTTCAGCGGCGGATCGTCGCGCGATTGTGAAGGTAATACTCGACGTGACTTCTTGCGCATCGGGGCGCTGGGCATGGGCGGGTTGACACTGCCGAACCTGTTGGCCGCAAGGGCCAGCGCTGGCGATGGTAAGAATCCCGTGCGCGGCAAGTCGGTGGTGGTATTGTTCTTGCAAGGCGGGCCGACGCATATCGAAACGTTCGATCCGAAGATGACGGCGCCCAAGGAATACCGCGCGATGTTCGGCGAAGTGAAAACGAACGTGCCGGGCGTGACATTCGGCAGCCACTTCCAACAGCTCGCTGCGCTGGCCGACAAGATGGCGATCGTCCGCAGCTTCCGCCACGGAATTTCCAACCACCAAACCGCCAGCCAACATGTCATCGCCGGCGGCAACAAATTTGAAGCGACGATGGGTTCGCTCTATTCGAGAGCGGCGGGCACAACCAACCCGGTCACCGGCATTCCCAACAACGTGGTGATTTCGCCGCCGTGCATTGGCGAGAAGTACAAGCAGTTTGGCGGAAAGGTCGACCGCGTCTCAGGAACCGGCACGCTCTCGCCGGCTTACAAAGTTTTCAACCCGGCCAGCGGCGGGCAAGTGCTCAACAATATGAAACTGAGCATGCCGCAGGGGCGGTTGGACGACCGGCAGAGTTTGCTTGGCCAACTCGACCAGCTAAAACGCGATGCCGATGCCTCCGGCCGCTTGGAAGGAGCAGACCGGTTCCAGCAACAAGCTTACGACGTGATTCTCGGCGGCGTCAGCGATGCATTCGATCTTTCGCAAGAAGACAAAGCGCTCGTCGCCCGCTACGACACCGGCGAGTTCGCTATTCCCAAATATTTGCAGAAGAAGAAAAGTAACGTCCCGGCGCAGTCGCCCGTGGCGCTCGGTAAACAAATGCTGATGGCCCGGCGGTTGGTTGAAGCCGGTTGCGGCTTCGTCACGGTGACCAGCAACGGCTGGGACATGCACGGCAACGCTTTCGGCGTGAACGATGGCATGCCGCTGCTGGGCAGCGCGGTCGACAAAGCGGTTAGCGCCTTCATCGAAGACATTGACCAGCGCGGCATGCTGGACGATGTGCTGCTGGTCATTACCGGCGAATTCGGCCGCACGCCGAAGATCAATAACAAAGGCGGCCGCGATCATTGGGGCAATCTTTGCACGCTGGCCTTCGCGGGCGGCGGGTTGCGGTTGGCACAAGTCGTCGGCAGCAGCGACAGCAAAGCCGGGGTGCCCGCCAGCGATCCGGTCAGCAGCTTGAACCTTCGCGCCACGGTGATGAACACGCTGTTTGATACCGCCGAGCTGCGCATCGCCGATGGCCTGCCGAACGACGTCGTCAACGAAATCATCGCCGGCGAGCCGATTGGGCAATTGATGTAGCTCAACCCGGCAAGTGCCGCGCAATGGTCCAGCCGAGCAGCGCCAAGTAACCGGCGTACATCACGGGCAATAGCAAAACCGCGCCAAGGCTGGGCATCCGCGCTGCGAGTGTGGCCTGTTCGTCGAGCGGTGTTTCGGCCGTGACATACCCGAACGGCCATTGCTTTCCGCCTTTGTCACGCCAGGTTGATCTGCTTTGGTAAAGCAACCGCAACAGCACCGCGGCAATCACAACCGACGACAGCGTGATCGCAATGGGTGTGTGGATGATGCTTTCTTCGGAAATGATCGACACACCCGGAATCGGAATCACGTCGTTGTAGCGCAGGCACATCATCGCGAACAGGTTGTTCAGGAAGTGCAGCAGCATCGGCGCCAGCAATGATTTCGTCCACAGGTAGATCAAATGTAAAGCAACGCCCAAGATCGCCGCGCAAATCGATTGCAACGGGTGGATGTGAACCGCGCCGAACAGAATTGACGTTACTAATACGCCAACGAATACGCCGTACCTTCCAACCAGACCGCGACCGATGAAGCCGCGAAACAAAAGCTCTTCACCCACGGCGGGAAAGACGCAGACCGCGATGACGACCATCGGCAGTGACATTTTGCTCATCCCAAACATGGCCTGTTCCATCGCTTGCTCTCCAAAGGAAGGGAGCAGCGGCGTCAACCAGTTGCCGATTTCGCTGACCACCACCGCAAACGGCAGAAAGGCCATCGCCACCAACACCGCTTGAAATGCAGTGCAGGGGCGCATCGCCACCCGCTTGCCGACAAGCCAGCCGTAAACCGCAAGGGATAACACGAAAGCAAAAACGCACGTCGAAGCCGAGGCGCCGAAAATCATCAGCTCTTGGCTGCTGGCCTGCCCCAACGCTTGATTGAACTCCGCCGCCATGTTCTGCGGATCGACATCTTTACCCGCCAAGTGAATCGCCAGGCAAATCACCCCGATCACGACGCCGACACCGAGTTGAAAGATCAGGCAGCCGAAGACGATCAACAACACCCACCAGATGTTCGGCTGCGGCAGTTCGACCGCCGGATTTTCAACCGGCTGATCGGTCGGCGCGATCCCCGTCGCTGGCGATTCGGGCGGAGAGTAAGGATTGGACGGCGGGGTCTGGTCCATCGGCACGAGAGTCTTTCAGCGCGGCAAGTCAGGGCGGAAACAACCGCCATCGTACCATGCCGAACCGGTCGATCAACGCGCAAGAATGTAGGGCGGGTTTGTTACCCGTCCAAGAGATTGGGCAACGCCCTGTTTGCGACCACCCGCTACAAGAAACAAACGCAACCGCGATTCATCGACGGGTTACAAACCCGTCCTACACCACGGCCCGCACGCCCAACTCTTCGGCGGCGGTCTCGACCGTTTCGTCGTCGACCGACTCCAAGCCCAAACCGGCTCCAGCGAGCAATGCCCAGCTTGCGAGTTGGCTGACCCGACGGGGGATGCCGCCGGATAGTTCGTGCAGTTTGGCGACGGCGTCTTCGGTGAAGACCTCATCGGCCACCTCTTCGGCTCCGTCGATGGCCCGCAGTTGCTCGACCGCGTGCGTCAGGAATTCCAGCGTGTCTTGCATTTCCCACGGTTCCACGTCCACGCGCAACGATGCCCGGTCAAGCAATCGCCTGGGCAACTTCGCAACCGACGACGACTGCGCAGCGGCGATGATCGTCACGCGGGCTTGTTCGGTGGCGTTCATTTCCACCAGGCGGCAAATGGCCGCCAATGTGTCGCTAGTCGCTTCATGAACATCATCAAGCAATATTACCGTCGAATGTTGTTGGAACTGAAATTCCTTCAGCCGGTCGCTGATCGATCGCCACAGTGCCGGCGGCGTTGTTGCCGGTTGTGGGTTGAGTTGCAACTGCGTCGCCAACGCGGTCAGCATTTCCTCGGCTTCCAATCCCAACAAACTCAGCCGTAGCACGCGGCGATTGGGCGATACCGCTTCGGCCGCCAGCTTCGCCAGCAGCATCGACTTTCCACTGCCGGCTTCGCCCAGCAAAATACCCACGCGCAGATGCTGCTCCACCAAATAGTGCAGCCGGGCCAACGCCTCTTCGTGCGCGGGGCTAGGGTGATAATTCGCGGCGTCGACATGGCCGCTGATCGGCGATTGCTGTGGTTGATTCTGTGTCATGGTTCCACTGCTATTGAATTGTGCGCAGAAGTGCGATCCACCTCAGCACACGACAATCCATACTCCTACTCCCTCATAATCGGTAGAATCGTCATTTCATCTCCACCTTGAATGTTTGCCGTCATGCCCGACCGCTACTACTGCCAGCACCCTATCGCCGGGGCCGACGTCACGCTCGAAGGCCCTGAAGCACGGCATCTGGCCAGCGTGATGCGGGCGGAGGTTGGCGACACCGTCGTGCTGTTTGATGGAACAGGTTTCGAGTTTCAGGCGAGCGTGACCCGCATCGGCAAGCGTGACGTACAACTGACAATCGAAAGCAAGGCAGAAGTCGACCGCGAAGCCGCGGTTCAACTGACACTGGCGGTCGCCATGCCCAAAAGCGAACGGCAAAAGTGGTTGATCGAAAAGGCAGTCGAACTCGGCGTCGCCCGCATCGTTCCCATCGTGGCACAACGCAGCGTTGTGAAGCTGAAAGCCAGCGGCATCGAGCGGCTGCGGCGCACCGTCATCGAAGCCTCGAAACAATGCGGCCGCAACCGCCTGATGGAAATCGCCGACCCCGTTGCCTGGAAAGAGTTGATCGCAGATGGCGCAGGCGATGAGGAAAAACTAATCGCTCACCCCGGCGACACCGAAGAGGGTGGTAGCACGGACCTCCAGGTCCGTACACCCGCGACCACACCGAGCAACAATTCCCCCAACATCCTCGCCGCCATCGGCCCCGAAGGGGGTTTCACCGATGACGAAGTCCAATCGGCCATCGCAGCCGGCTGGCAAAGCGTCTCGCTTGGGCCGCGCATCTTACGCGTTGAAACCGCGGCGCTCAGTCTCGCCGCGCGGCTACTCGATAACTTAGGGCCGATCGTGTCGCTGTGAAACACAACAGCAGAGCATCTACGCATTCTGAAAATCTTGCCATTCAATTCCCAGTTGCCGCACTGCTGCCCGGACGGTTTCCAACCTCAAGTCGCGTCCGCCCCAATCGGGAACAACGCTCACCCGTTGATTTGCTGGGTTGAACCACTTGCGGTGTGATCCGCCCCCTTTGCGTGACAACTCCTGGCATCCGAGCGCTTGTAGTTTTCGGGCGACTTCGCGATACCTCATGGCGTGGTTACCAACGTTTCCAACCACAAGGTGGCGTCCGTGTCGTGAATCTCCGCGTTCTTCGGCAGCGGGCGGCCGAGATCTTGATACGCTTCCACCACGGCCGCAAGCGCATCCTTGACGTTTTGCATTGCCTCATCAACCGTGTCGCCTTCTGTCACAAGTTCTGGGAGCAACGGAGATGTGACCGTGTAACCACCCTCTGGCTGTGGCTGAAGAATCAGCGGAATTTTGTAGTTCATGATTTGAACCCTCAACGCACTCGATACCAACTCATTTGACCCGCCTACACTCCATCGGTTTCTCCAACAGGAAAACTGCTTCACCTTTGCGCAGGATAAAATCCCGCTGCGCTTCGACCGAATCCTTGATGGCGATTCCCTGCAACGTGCCGTTGGATGCCCGATCATAGCTGCCCTTAATCGCCCCTTTGTCAATCTGTTGTGCGACGAATTCACCGCTCATCAAATACAGGTTTCCGTGGTCGGCATCGGTCAATTCGTATCGGCAAATCGCTTTGGCGGTGCTGTCCTTCCCACCGACGTCGCAAAACGAGATGTAGTCGTGCATGCCAAGGTGGGTGGTGAAGACCGGCAGCGCAGGGCTCGACTTCTCCCCCTCTTTCATCATCCGCACGAGCAATGCGTTTTCACGCTGCTCGTCCCGTTC
>CALBTA010000182.1 GCA_937967755.1 uncultured Planctomycetaceae bacterium
GCGGCCCAGGCCGGTATCGCGGCGATTGAAATGATTGAGCGTGATGGGCTATTGGAGAACGCCCGCAGGCTGAGCGAACAGTTCCGCGCCCGGCTGGCTCCGCTGGCCGACGAACTGCCCGTGGTGAAGGAAGTTCGCATCAAAGGGCTGATGATCGGCGTGGAACTGAACGTCGACGGGGCACCGGTCGTGAAGGATTGCCTCGAGCGGAAGTTGCTGGTCAACTGTACGCAAGGAACGGTCATTCGCCTGCTGCCCGCGATGAACTTGGAAACGGCGCAACTGGAAGAAGGATGTGACATCTTGGCGGATGTGTTGAAGAATCAAACGTAGAACGGGCACTCTTGTCCGTTCTGCACACAGTACCTAGACGGGCAAAAGTGCCCGTCTTACTCATTTAGGAGCCGTCGTCATGCGGCATTTGATAACCCTATTCGATTTGACCACCGCGGAGATCAACCGCATCTTCGCGATCGCCGATGATCTGAAAGCGAAGCTGAAGCAGGGTGTCCGCGAACCGATCCTGCCGGGGCGCGTGCTCGGTTTGCTGTTCGAAAAACCGTCGCTGCGAACGCGCGTCAGCTTTGAATGCGGCATGGCGCACCTCGGCGGCAGCAGTTTGTTCCTGGGTGAGGATGTCGGCTGGGGCAAGCGTGAAACGCCGGCCGATTTCACCCGGGTGCTCTCGCAGTACATCGACGTGATCGTCTGCCGGGCGAAGTGCCATTCGAAAGTTGAAGAGCTGGCCAGCTTTGCCACTTGCCCGGTGATCAACGGGCTAACCGATCTGGCGCACCCGTGTCAGGCGTTGGCTGATTTGTATACGCTGCGCGAAATCGACGGCTCGCTGACAGGCAAGCGCCTGGCCTACATTGGCGATGCCAACAACGTGGCCCGCAGCCTCGCGGTGGCGTGCTCGAAGTTGGATGTTGAATTGGCCATCGCATCGCCCGATGGCTATCAGCTTGACGACGCGTTCTGCCAGCGGCTGGCCAGCGAAACCGAGACGACTGCGCAACTGACGCTAACCAACGATCCGCAACAAGCGGTCGCCAGGGCTGATGCCGTTTACACGGATGTCTGGGCCAGCATGGGGCAAGAGGCGCAGCAAGCCAAGCGGCAGCAGGACTTCGCCGCCTTTCAAGTGAACGAAGACTTAATGCAATCCGCGCCCCACTCCGCGATCTTCCTGCACTGCCTGCCCGCCCGCCGGGGCGAAGAAGTGACCGACGGGGTCATGGACAGCCCTCACAGCCGCATCGTCGAACAAGCCGCCAACCGCATGCATGTGCAGAAGGCGATTGTGGCGTGGCTGTTGGGCGTGCGGGATCTTTGATCTGAAATGTTCAGGGACCTGAGAACCGAATGATCGCCCAGACGGTCGAACCGATCAAGGATCCATTGATCAGGACGCCGAAAATGGACATCACGATCGTCCCGATCGCACTGCGGGCGATTCCCCCGACGATCCCCACTGCGCCCAGCACGAATCCGGCAACGATGACCAGGCCCGAGAGAATTCCAAACGCAAATCGAACTTGGGCTTGCTCTTGAACTTCACGAGGTGCATTGTTTCCATCGCGATCAGGCACGATCACAACCGAAACGAAGAGGTTCATAGCAATCGAGAAGAATGGGGCGATCAGTGAGAATTTGGCCGCTTGAAGCGAAAACGGCTGTTTGCCATCCTTCACGTTTGGAGGCTGGACGGCGTCGGGTCGTTCGGTCGCGCCGCTGGGTGATTGGTAAGGGTTCTCAGACATCGCGAAACTCCGTCGCTACCAGTAGACGGCGATCCAAGTGGTCGGGCGCATGTTGCTCTGCCCTGGCTCAACGAATCGCAATCGTTTCCTTCACGGGGCTTAACACGTTTTCGATGACGTATTTGTCGAGCAATTCGTGGCAGAAGACCGAAAGCTGATTTAGCGTCTCTACCAGCGACTCGCCGGCCGCTAAACTTCCGTAACGCCGGCCGGTTAGGTAGATGCTGAATTGCTCCTCCGGGTAATCATCCGTGCGGATTTGATAAGCGGTCGTTCGCGTTTCCACACCCAGCCGGGCTTGCAGGCGACAGTCGCTCTCCCAGGTGAATTGCATGTTGGGTTCGTAACTGACGAACGTGGTCCCGGGTGCCTCGGCGATTCTCTCGAACGCCGGCACGATGCCCAAGGCTTCGGCGATCAGTTGGTTGTGGTTGCCGCGGTAGGTGTAATCGAACCCGTAAGTCAGATTGATCGACTCGCAATCGAGCGGCCGCATCGACAGGCAGTACGGGGCGGAATCAAGCACGTAACGGTGTTGGTCGAGCGACTCTTCGACTTCGTCCGGGTTGAAGTGAACCGACAGCACCCGCCGCGGCTCGACGGCCGCCCAACGGTATTGGCCTTGGTCCTTGTCCTCTTCCAACACGAATTCGCCCGGGGCACGGCTGTAGAAATTCTGCATCGTTGGGAACTTCTTCTGCATCTGTTCGAAGAAGTGCAGGATTGTGTCGCGACTTTTGGGCAGCTCCATCTCGGTGTTCAGGTTCATGTTGACGTAGTAATCATCACTGAAGCTGCTATATCGGCTCATCGTGCGTGCGCCTCCTGAGGAAAGAGGGACAGAGATTGTCAAAAGAATTACTGGCGAAACGCGCGGTCGAATCGCGAAAGCTATCGCGGGCCATTCCGTGACCAGCTTGCCGTCATACTTTCACACGGGAAAAGGGAGTAAGGATCGGGGTGAAATTCGGCCGCGGATGATCGTCATGATCGGATACATCCAGTATAATCGCGGGGCAATCGAGGGCAATGGACTGGTTGTATGGCCCGACGTTCATCGCCCGGACACCTTGGTTCATGCCGTCTCGTTCCCACTGGTACGACGGCCTTCCAAGGCCGTCGAATGTGGGCAGCAACTTGAAGGAGCAATTCATGGCAGTGCTAACTAGCGGGAACGCCGGATCACCAACAATCACCACCGATCAATCAACCGTCGGCGGCGCAATCGAATCAAGCATCGGATGGATCGCCGCCGGGTGGCGTGATGATTTGCTTGCCGAAATCTCAATCGGACACGCCAGCGAGGGTGCGGCGCTCGCTCGATTGGAATCAAGCGGTGATGCCGAATTCAGCACGGTATTGAACGACCAGCAAGAAGACTTGTTGCACCGATTAAAGCAGCAAGCTGAACGCGGCGATCAGTGCTTCGCCGATGTCTCAATCGATACTTCCCACCTCGCCCCCTTCGCCAAACGGGTCGTCGGGCGCTGCAGAAGAATCGCCCCTGGAGCCACGCTGACCTACGCCGAACTGGCCGCCCAATGCGGTTCCCCAAAGGCCGCCCGGGCGGTCGGAAATGTGATGGCGTCGAACCGTTTCCCACTGGTCGTGCCCTGCCATCGAGTCGTTGGCAGCGGCGGAGGTCTGGGCGGTTTCTCGGCACCGCAAGGTGTCGCGTTGAAGAAACAGCTTCTTGAGCGCGAAGGTGTCGAACTCGCGTAGGGAGTTCGCCCAACGCTTGGATTCTGATGCGTCTGCGCTCACTTAGCTAGTTGCTGAGACTTGCATTGCGTCGATGCCGCCCCTACCGGGGCTTCGTATTGCTCTATCCTTTCATCCTGGGGCTTCCGCCCCAGGCTATGTGATTTCGCCGCTCTGCGGCTACGGTAGCCGCGGAGCGGCGGCATCGCTTAGCCCCGAGCGTAAGCTCGGGGGCTGAAAGGCAACAAAACACAAAGCCCCGGTAGGGGCGACATCGCGTGGCGATTGAATCAAGTGGACTTCAACGTCCAAGGGCGAAGAGAGACCTACTACACATCCAAAAACGCTAACCCGCCTTCCGCAAATCGCTGGCGTCCGCCGGTTCGTGAACGGGAATCAGCTTCAACGACGCTGCAGCCGGCTTGTTGCGTAACTGCACGATTCCGCGCTGGCCCTCGGAAAGAAACGCGGCGAATTTCGCCGCGGGGCCGGAGGGAAATTTTTTGGGCAGCGCGCTGAGCATTTCGTTCCAAGCCAGCCCGCTGCGATAAACGTGGCGGAAGGCCGCTTTGATCTGGGCCACCTCGTCACGGCCGAAGCCGGCCCGCCGCAGCCCGACGTTGTTCAGTCCCACGCACAGGCTGGAAACGCCGTCGATCATCACAAACGGGGGAATGTCGCGCGTGACTCGGGCTTGCCCGCCGACCATCGCCAGCGTGCCGATGCGGCAGAACTGATGCACGGCGACATTGCCGGAAAGAAACGCCCGGTCTTCAACAATCACGTGCCCACCCAACATGGCGTTGTTCGCCAGGATGACGTCATTGCCGACGTGGCAGTCGTGTCCCACGTGCGCAGCGACCATGAAGAAGTTGCCGTTCCCGACGATCGTATCCTTGCCCAGTTCCAAGCCACGGTGCAGCGTGGTGTTTTCGCGAAAGTGGTTTGCCTCGCCGATGATCAGCTTGCCCACATTGGCAGTTGCCCCCAAGTGCTGCGGGCGGCCGCCGAGGACCGCACCTTCGCAAACCGTGTTGCCCTTTCCAAGCTGCGTGCCTGATTTCACGCTCGCCCTCGCCCCGATGGCACAACCCTCGCCGATGGTGACACCCGCTTCAATGATGGCATACGGCCCGACGGTGACGTCGATGGCCAACTGGGCGTCTGGGTGAACCGAAGCGAGGCGGTCGATGTGGGGCACGTGCGGATCTCCGCTATCAAGGTGGGTGTGCTGGATAGGCGCTGCCTGCTGTCATTCATCGGCAGTAGGTCGTCAACTGGATCAACGCAAATCGATTCGTCCCCCTGGGCTGACCGCCCCAGAGCGGTACAATGCTGGCAGTGATAGTAGCGGGGGCTTCCAGCCACCGTCAGTCGTAGCGGAGGCTTCCAGCCAACGTCTAAAACGTGATGCCCGAATTCCGGAGAGAACAATGCCATCGGTGAGCGAGCTGTACAACGAACACGAAAAGCTCAAGGACGAGGGAAACTACCCCGCGGCGATTGAAAAGTTGAACGAAGCGCTTGAGCAGGACGACAGCTACGTACTCGCCCATTTGGGATTGGCGGTCCTCTACGGCAAGGTGCACGAACACGGCAAGGCCGTCGAACATGGCCAACGGGCTTGCGAGTTGGACCCGACCGAGCCGTTCAACTTCACCGCCATGAGCGTCACTTGCCAGCGGGCATCGCAAGGGGCGGAAAACGCGGCGGATAACGCCCGGTTCATCCGCATGGCGGAAGACGCGATGGCCCAGGCCCATGCGCTGCAGGGAAGGCAATGACTAGGTGTTCGTAGAACGCAGTTTCACCGCGTTCAAGACGGGATACAATCCCGTCCTACTCTAGCGGCACAAACCTGTCCTACTCTTCCGCTGCCTGATTCCGCTCTTGCACTTCGCGGCGAATTTGTTCGTGAGCTTTGTCGAGTCGCTTGGGCCACTTGAACGTCGGGGCTTGCTCAGGGTTGTAGCCGGCGAGGTGGTCTTTCAACCGTGTGACCGGCTTGGTGTAAGTCAGCGTCGTTTCCCCGAAGACTTCTTCGCACAGCCGCGTCAGGCGGGGATCGTACTCGATCAATTCCTTTCGCGTATCGACGTGGTTGTGGTCGTGGTCGGGCTGGCGGTTGTTGTCGAACCACGACTGCACGCCCTCGGCGAAATACTCATGGTGGTTCACCGACGCGTACTTGCCCTTCCACAAACCTTCGGCCATCGCCTTGTCGTAAGCGGCTTCCAGCCGGCGGTCGAACGTCGGGTCGACCTTCACCATTCCGCGAAGGTGAATGTTGTGGGCGAACTCGTGAATGAAGATCGACTCTTCCTCGTAGGGATCGCCGGGATAGCCCAATAAGTTCTCCTCGCCGCAGGTGCAGTAAGGATCCTCTTCCGAACCGCCCGTGCCGCGTGCCCGGGCGTCCCAGTAGTCTTTGGGTTCGAAGTGCGCGAACTCCGGCAGGTCGGTGGTAAATTCGTTGTGCGCCATAATGAGCAAACGCGATCCGCCGGCAATCATGGCACGTTTGACATCGGGCCGCTCGGCCAACATCAAATTGGCCAGATAAGCCGCTTCCTTCAGGGCGTAGTCATTCACTTTGTCCGACGCCAAGATCGGATAACCGCCCGCGCTGATGTACTTGGTGTAAATCTTCGGTGCTTCCAACTCCGCGGGTGGGGCGGCTACTTCGTAGCGAACCTCTTCATCAGCGCTGGCGATTGTGAACGAACTGATTGCCAGAAGCACTGCGATGGCTGCAGTACGACGGTCTTCCAAGGCCGTCGTGAAATAGCGACATCGCAGCCTCGACGGCCTTGGAAGACCGTCGTACCGGGAGGAACGTGGTTGGCTAGTGATCATCAGGTTCTCGATTCGTTCCGAGTAGAGTTCTCAACAATTTCGCAGGCGAGATCAGTCGGTTGCTTCTCAGCGTCCATTTTAATCGGTCGGCATTCGCTCAGGCTGCGTAGCCAGGTTTCTTGCCGGCGGGCGAAACGGCGCGTGCGGACCTTCACCTTTTCAATCGTGGCGTCTAGCGGAGCGTCGTCTTGAACGTGCGCGAAGGCTTCGCGGTAACCCACCGCCTGCAAAGCCGTGCGGCTCAGCGATTGGTACTTTCGCAGCAGGCCTTGGGCTTCGTCAATCAGCCTACGCTGGAACATCTGTTCGACCCGCGACTCGATTCGCTTGTGCAGGTCGGCCCGCGGCCATTGCAGTGCAAAGACCCGGCACTGCTCCGCGGGACGGCCTTCGTCGAAGTGCGTTTGCCGGTGGCTGAGCGGCTGGCCCGTCGCTTTGTAAACTTCCAACGCCCGAATGATCCGCCGCTGGTCGTGAGGGTGAAGTTTGGCCGCCGCCAAGGGATCGACTTGCTGCAACCGCTGATGCAGTGCGGCGCTGCCGACTTCGGCGACCTCGGCGGCCACCTGGTTGCGAAATTCCCAATCGGCCGGCGGCCCGGAGTAAAGCCCCCGCAACAATGACTTCAGATACAACGAAGTGCCGCCGACGAACAGCACTCGCTTCCCCCGACGATGAATATCCGCGGCTGCCTGATGGGCGGCATTGACGTATTCGGCCAGGCTGTACTCCTGATCGGGGTTGACGATGTCGATCAGGTGGTGCGGCAGGCGGGCTTGCTGCTGCTCAGTGGGTTTAGCCGTGCCGAGGTCCATGTCGCGATAGATCGACATCGAGTCGAGCGAAATTATCTCCGCCCCGATTCGCTCGGCCAGTTCCAACCCGGCCAGCGTCTTGCCAGCCGCCGTCGGCCCGGTCAAGAACCAGCAATCGGTCGCCAGGTTGAGGTCGTCTTTTGCAGGCATGCTCATCTCGTTGCGGGGCTTCTAGCCATCGCACTTCGGAAGTGTATCCTTACGGTAATCTACTAACCGCACTGCAACCCTTTCGATAATACCTTCCATGACGCAATCTGCCGATATCCTGCACCAACTGATGGCGGTCGTTGAAGACCGCAAAGCGAACCCGCCGGAGAAGTCCTACACCACCAGCCTGTTCGCCGGGGGCGTGGAAAA